>CBFGYW010000008.1:0-15741 GCA_965653085.1 uncultured Salinimicrobium sp. | reverse complement strand
TCTTTGCCCCATGTCCACGAACCGAAAACTCAAGAACAGCGAACTCGACCGGAAATCTGTTTCTGAATTCCGCGAAGCCGAAAAAACTCCCATAATTGTCATTCTGGATAATGTAAGGAGCCTGAACAATATCGGCTCTGTTTTCCGAAGCGCCGATGCTTTTCTCATCCAGAAGATCTACCTCTGCGGAATCACCGCCAGGCCTCCCCACAAGGACATTCAGAAAACCGCCCTGGGAGCCACCGAAACTGTGGAATGGGAATATATGGCCGATACTCTTGAGGTCGTTGAGAAACTTCGCCAGCAGGGCGTGAAGGTCTATTCGGTGGAGCAGGCTGAGAATGCGCAGTTTCTCAATGATTTCCAGCCTGAAAAAGACAGCACCTACGCCCTAGTCTTCGGAAATGAGGTGAAAGGGGTGCAGCAGCAGGTGGTTTCAGCCAGCGACGGAGTCCTGGAAATACCTCAGCTGGGCAGCAAACATTCCCTCAATATTTCGGTGAGCGCCGGGATCGTGATCTGGGATGTATTTTCCAAATTATCCTACTGAGGGGTCTTACTTCTTTAAAATTTTCAGACCTCTTTTTGAGGGTTCATGGGTATGGAATTCCTGCATACTTCACAAGACTTTTGATATATCATATAGGGGTCATATAGGAGTCATATAGGAGTCATATACGGGTCATACAGGAGTTCAACCCCTATATGACTCCTAAATAACTCGTATGTAAGTCCTAAGTGACTCCCATATAATAAAATGATGATATAACGAAGGAAGCTTCAGGTATTTATGAATATCTGATTTTTGCAGCAACGGAAATTTGAAGATTGCCGCCCGTATGACGCTGTGGTTTGGAGAACACCATCAGCGGAACTGCGACTAAAACATATAAAGCTAATTTCAGTGTGAGATTTCTCCTGACAGCATTCGTGGCGGCCTTTTCGGGTGCCAATTATCAGGCTGGCAGCTGCTGTAAAGCGGATATTAAACAAATTCCCTCAGAAGCCTGAGGTAATCCCTGCGATCGTTCACAAAATCCAGCTCTGAAATATCGATGATCTTCACGTTGAGGCTGGGCTGCGACTTGATAAAGGAAAGGTAGCTCTGGTTGATGTTGGCGAGGTACTCCTGCTGGATGTTCTGCTCGTAATCCCGGCCCCGCTTCCTGATATTCTCCAGCAGCCGCTCGGTATTCTGGTAGAGGTAAATGTACAGGTCGGGCTTCACCAGCTCCTTGTACATGATGCTGAAGAGCTTGTGGTACAGCGAATACTCATCTTCCTGCAGGGTGATCTTCGCGAAGATAAGAGACTTGAACACATCATAATCTGAGATCACGAAATCGGTGAACAGGTCGTATTGCGCGATGTCGTCTGCCAGCTGTTGATACCTGTCGGCCAGGAAGGACATCTCTAGGGAAAACGCGTAACGCGGCTGGTCTTCGTAGAATTTCGGAAGGAAGGGATTGTCCTTGAATCGCTCCAGGATAAGCTTCGCATTATAGTCCTGCGAGACCATCGTGGCAAAACTGGTTTTTCCTGCGCCAATGTTTCCTTCCACAGCAATATAGCTGAACCTGCTGAAGTCGAAGGCAGCAGGCTTTTTTAAACTCTGGGGAAAAACTTTTATTTCTGAAGTGTCCTCAGTCTCCTGCAGCAGCTCCCGAATGGTTTTGTTGAACCCGGGGTGACTGGTTCCCGCAGCAATATCTGCCAGAGGAAGGAGTACGAACCTGCGGCGGTGCATCTCGGGATGCGGGATTTTCAGCGCTTCGGTATCTCTTGTTTCCCCTTCAAAAAGTACGATATCGAGATCAATGCTGCGACTCTGATATCCCTTTCCCGCTGCGCGTTCTCTTCCCAGGGCAGTTTCAATTTTCAGCAGCTCCTGCAGTACGGTTTCCGGTTCAAAACGTGTATTCACAGCCACACAGGCATTGAGGAAGGCAGCGCCTTCAAAACCCCAGGCGGGAGTCTCATAAACCTTGGAAACCGCAGCGATATCACCTACTGTCTCGTGTAAACTTTCAATTGCTTTCTGAAGATAAGCGAAGCGGTCTCCCTGGTTGCTTCCAAGGGCGATATGTACTGTTTTAGGCGCGTTCAAGGGAATTTAAGAAAATTTTAATAGGGGCCGGAATCGTAATTTCACAGCAAATTAAACAAAACAAAATCATATACTATTACATTTGTTCATAAGTGCTGAAAAAAAGCCTTCAGCCAAGAGCTGGCGTGGGTTTCGGAATGAACCTTCCCGATTTTCCAGGATGTGGATCAGTTTATTTACACTGGTTTTTTAATCAGAAGCTGGTTTTAGGACTGGCTGAACGGAAGGTCCTGAAAGAATTCGGCACAGCTTTTGGCGCAGGATATTATACGTATCAGTCTGCGGACTGAAACAAGAACATATTATGAAGAAAATACTGAAAATAATCGGGATCGTCATAGCGGTCCTGTTGCTGCTTCTCTTCCTGACTCCCTTCATTTTCAAGGGGCAGATAAAAGACCTTGTGCTCAGGACCATCAATGAGAATCTGAATGCGCAGGTTGCCTTTACTGATCTGGACCTGAGCCTCTTCAGGAATTTTCCCGATGCCACCCTAAGTATCCAGGACCTTTCCGTCGTCAACAATGCCCCGTTTGAAGGAGACACTTTGGCTTTTGGGGAAGAGATCGTCCTGGAAATGTCTGTAATGGAACTCTTCAAGGGCAGCGACGAACCCAAGAAGGTGGATGCCATCAGCATCAACAGGACCCTCCTGAACCTGAAGCTGGACAGCCTGGGCAACGCCAACTATGACATTGCAGTAAAAAACGATGCTCCTATCACCGATTCCACCAAACAGGGCAGTGGATTTCAGTTTGATGTGCAGCATTACGAGATCAATGAATCCCAGGTAAACTACCTCGATGAAAAGTCCGGACTGGAGCTGCACGTACTCAACCTCAACCACGAGGGTACAGGAGATTTTTCCGCCAGCACCTCCACCCTCGAAACCACGTCAAATGCCCTTGTGAGCCTCGCCTTCGACGGCACCCAGTACCTCGACAAGAACAAGGTGGCCCTGCAGGCGGACTTTAAGATGGACCTTGAAAACCTCAAATATACTTTTCTGGAAAATGAGGCAGTCATCAATCAGCTTCCGCTGAAATTTGATGGATATGTTCAGGTGAATGAAGACAACAACGAGATTGATATCTCCTTTAAGACGCCCTCTTCCTCCTTCAAGAACTTCCTTGCTGTCATTCCGGAGGAATATTCCAAGAATATAGAAGACGTGCAGACTACGGGTGATTTTGTGGTCCAGGGACTCATCAAAGGGATAGTAGACGAGACGCATATTCCTAAAATGGATATTTCCATTGCCTCTGAGAATGCATCCTTTAAATATCCAAACCTGCCTAAGGGAGTGGAAGATATCACCATCCTGGCAGAGATAAAAAACGAAACGGGGATTGCTGAGGACACTTATGTGGATATCAACAAGCTTAACTTCCGTATAGATCAGGACGTTTTTACTGCCAACGGGACCATCAGTAATCTCACCGGGAATATGCTCGTGAACATGGCGGTGAAGGGGAGTATAAATCTTGCCAATATTGAACAGGCGTACCCGCTGGAACTGGAGCAGGACCTCAACGGGGTGGTGAGTGCAGATCTTACCACCAGCTTTGATATGAATTCTGTGGAAAACGAACAGTACCAGAATGTAAAGAGTTCCGGGACTGCCAGCATCCGTGATTTCAGGTATTCCTCCCCCGAAATTCCAAATGAGGTGCGGATGGAAACTGCTACTATTACAATGAGACCGGAGAACATCAGGCTTGAGAATATGCAGGCCCAGACAGGGCAGACAGACCTTAGCATTTCAGGAGACATCCAGAACCTGATGGGTTACCTGTTCACGGACCAGAAGCTGAAGGGGCAGTTTAACGTGACCTCAGATACTTTCTCGGTGAACGATTTCATGATTGCAGAAACCGAACCTGAAGCCGAAACCGCAGAAGGTACTGCTGAAACAGAAAAAGCTACCGCAACAGGGAAAGAAGCCGTTAAAATCCCTTCCTTCCTGGATGCGCGCCTGGATTTTACTGCCAACCGGGTGCTGTACGACAACCTGGTACTGGAAAATACAAAGGGAACAGTGATGATTGTCGATGAAACGGCTTCCCTGAACAATATCACCTCCAACCTCTTTGATGGCAGCATAGCCCTTAACGGAAATGTTTCCACCAAAAATGCAGTGCCTACCTTCAATATGGACCTCAACCTGACCTCCATTGATATAGCAAAATCATTTAATGGTCTGGAGTTGCTTCAGAATCTGGCCCCGATTGTCAAGGCACTTCAGGGAAAACTTACCACCGATGTGAAGCTGACAGGGAATCTCAATGAAGATCTTACTCCGCAGCTGCAAACGATAGCAGGGAATGCCCTGGCGCAGGTGCTCGGGGCGGAAGTCAATCCGGAGAAGACTCCGCTGCTGGCAAAACTTGATGAACGCCTCACTTTTATAAACCTCGACGACCTCGACCTGAGCAACCTGAAGACCTACCTCACCTTCACCAATGGCCGGGTGGAAGTGAAGCCCTTCGATTTCACTGTAAAAGGCATCCACGTCACTGCGGGCGGAAGTCACGGCTTCGATATGTCGATGGATTATGACCTAACCTTGGATGTACCTGCCGAATTCCTCGGCAGCAGCGTCAGCGGTGTGCTTTCAAAATTAAGTTCCCAGGAACTGGAGAACACCACCGTACCACTGCCTATTGGACTTTCAGGAACCTTCCAGAATCCTTCGATCAACCTGAATCTCGAGCAGGCGGTGAACAGCCTCACCCAATCCATAATTGAAACCCAGAAGGATAATCTGAAGGAAAAAGGAAAGGATATTCTGACGGGAATAATTACTGGTAACCGCGGTAAAACCACCGATACTACTGCCACCGGCCAAAAGACTACTGATACTGTGCCTGCAACCGAAAGAGACAAGGTGAAGGAAGCTGCCAAGGAAATATTGGGAGGGATTCTTGGAGGCAGGAAAAAGAAGACCGATACGGTGGAACCTTAAATAATTTATTTTCCTATTTTACGCACAGCTGTACCTCGTACCCCTCGTGGCTCCGAACGTTAAAGGCGTGCCCGTCTTCAAAGATGAGATACTGCCCCTTGATCCCTTTCAGCACCCCCTCATAATAAGGCATCTTACCCAGATTAAGGGAATTTACCTTCTGCGGATACTGAAGCACAGGATAGGTGATATTCAACCCGGTTGAATTTTTCAGATAATACTCCCGTACCTCTTCCGGGAGATACTCCCGAAGGCTGTACTTGATCTCCAGCAGGTCCAGGCTCTTCAGCTCATTGCAGAGCATCTGTCGCCAGTTGGTCTTATCAGAAACATATTTCATCAGCGCCACCTCGGTGATCCCGGCGAGGTATCTGTTGGGCACCTCCACCACTTCAATGGCTTCGTGGGCTCCCTGGTCGATCCAGCGGGTGGGCACCTGACTCTTCCGTGTCACTCCCACTTTCACATCACTGGAATTCGCCAGATAAACAATGTGAGGCGCGAGCTGTATCTGTTTTTCCCGCTCCAGGTTCCTGTCCTCTATCCCAAGATGGGCTTTGCTTAATTCGGGCCGAATAACCCAGTCCCCCAGTTCCGGAAGACTGCTGTGACAGGTATAGCAATGCCCGCTTCGGAAGATCTTTTTCTGGCTCTTGCAGTTCATGCACTGGAACTTCAGGAAATTGATCGAGATCCTTTTGTCCAGCAGCTGGTTCATATGAAGAAAATCCTGTTCGAAGAGCAGATAGTACTGTACGGTATCACTTAATTCCGTATTCATCCTCGTCAAAACACCTTGGTAAATCATAAAAATGGAGGGTAATAATCGTTTAGCTTTTTTTGGTAGCTAGAATAATAATTTTAATTTTAACCGGCCCTTCCACAAGCTGGTTAACAGGGCATAAAGATAAAAATAAAATGCCAATTCCGTTAGTCCACTCCATAGCTTCCTGGTTTCTCAAGAAGCGTATCCACCAGATGGAATTGTTCGTGAAGTACCCTCAGGAGGTTCAGTTTGAGTTATTGAATAAGCTGATCTCCAGGGCAAAGTTCACCGAAATTGGCATGAAATACGACTTCTCCTCTATTTCCGGTTATGAAACCTTCGCCAACCGGGTACCGGTTCAGAAATATGAGGATTATGAGGCAGATATAGAACGCAGCCGCCGGGGCGAAGTCAATATTTTCTGGCCCACACCCATAAAATGGTTTGCCAAGAGCAGCGGGACCACCAATGCAAAGAGCAAATTCATTCCGGTGAGTGAGGAATCCCTCGAGAAATGCCATTATGAGGCGGGGAAGGATATGCTGTGTATGTACCTCAACAATAATCCCGACTCGCAACTGTTCAGCGGCAAGAGCCTGCGGCTGGGAGGCAGCAAGGAATTGTACAGCCAGAACGGCACCCAGTATGGAGACCTTTCTGCAATTTTGATCGACAATATGCCCTTCTGGGCAGAATACAGCAGCACCCCCAGCAATGAAGTTTCCCTGATGAGCAACTGGGAAGTGAAGATGCCAGCAATCGTGAACCAGACCATCAGGGAAAAAGTAACCAGCCTGGCGGGCGTGCCTTCCTGGATGCTGGTGCTGATGAACCACGTGCTGGAGACTTCTGGAAAAGACAACCTTTTCGAAGTATGGCCCGACCTGGAGGTGTATTTTCACGGAGGGGTGAGCTTCGCACCTTACGAGGAGCAGTACCAGAAGATCCTTCCGGGCAGCAGCTTCAGGTATTACGAGATCTATAATGCTTCTGAAGGTTTTTTTGCCATTCAGGACAGAAACGATTCCAAAGACCTGCTGCTGATGCTGGATTATGGCATCTTCTACGAATTCATTCCGATGAAGACCTACGGCACTAAGGATCAGAAGACCATCCCTCTTTCTGAAGTGCAGGTTGGGGAGAATTACGCCATTGTAATCACTACCAACGCAGGTTTGTGGCGATACCAGATTGGGGATACTGTGAGATTTACTTCGCTAAGCCCATATAGAATAAGGGTTACCGGAAGAACCAAACACCACATCAACGTTTTCGGGGAGGAACTTATCATTGAAAATGCGGAAGAGGCTTTGCGAAAGACTTCGGAAGCAACCCAGAGTGAGATCGTGGATTACACCGCAGCCCCTGTTTTTATGCAAGGCAAGGCCAAGGGTGCCCACGAATGGATCATCGAGTTCAAGACTCCGCCCGCCGATATGGACTTTTTCATTAGGTGCTTCGACGAAAACCTTCAGAAGATCAACAGCGACTACGAGGCAAAACGCTTCAACAACATGACGCTGAACCCTCCCAAAGTGCATCAGGCACGGGAAAAACTCTTCTACGACTGGCTTAAAAAGAATGACAAGCTAGGCGGCCAGCACAAGATTCCCCGGCTCTCCAATGTGCGGGATTATGTGGAGGAACTTCTGGAAATGAATTGATCGGCAATTATATTTCCATCAAAAAACTCAGGAAAAACAGCCTGATTTTTAAATTTTCACATTTACTCTTAAGGGTTTACTAAAAATAATTTTAGTTTTGCAACCGAACATAAAACAACACATTTACTATGAAAATGCCCCCAGTTAGCAAATTATTCTGTTTGCCCTTACTTTCTCTTTTTCTTTTAGGCGCCTGCAGCACCGATGATGCCCCCCTGAAACCGGAAAACCCGGATACCGAAAACCCGGATGGAGAAAATCCTGATGAAGAGAATCCTGATGAAACAGGAACCTATATTATTCCTGACCAGCTGGCAGACTATTACGAAGGTGTGGATTTTTCCCTGGAAGAAGAAGCCCTTTATGATGAGCTTGCTGCCCATACAATTGCAAAACACACCACTTTCCTGAGCTATTCCGATCGTCACGATTATCTATACCAAATGGATGCCGATCCACAGAATCCGGAAAATGTGATCCTTATCTATTCTGGAGAGAAGGTTTCCTGGAAACTCTATCAGGGGAACAATCCCTACACCCCAGATGACCAGCAGTATTTCAACACCGAACACATTTACCCACAGTCGTTTCTAGAGGAAAATTCAGCGAATGACCTTCATGTAATGCGTGTGGCCGAAGCTAAATTAAATAGCACAAGATCCAACCATCCTTATGCCGATGGAGAAGGCCAGTACAAAATGGTAACTTCCAGCTCTTTCTATCCTGGGGATGAGTGGAGAGGGGATGTTGCCCGTATTGTAATGTACATGAACCTTCGTTACAACGAGCCTTTCGAAGATGTGGGAACTTTGGAACTGTTCCTTGAATGGAATGCCGAAGATCCCGTTTCTCTTTTGGAGATGCAGCGTAACAACGTAGCCGAGGAAGCTCAGGGACAACGTAACCCTTTCCTTGACAACCCACACCTGGCTACTGCCATCTGGGGTGGTGAGGCTGCTGACAACCGATGGGACGGAAACAATGAAGATGAGGATACCGAAGCTCCTTCAGCTCCAACTGCTGTTACAGTTTCAGATCCAGCTTTCGAAGGCCTGACCGTAACCTGGGAGGCGGCTTCAGATAATGTTGGCGTAACCAAATACTCCATCTTCCTGGACGGAGAATATTTTGCAACCTCCACCTCAACCAGCATCGACCTTGTTGAGCTTACTCCCGGTACTACCTACAGCATTACAGTTACAGCTTCTGATGCCTTCGGAAATGAATCTGATGCCAGCGAAGCAGTTGATGGTAGCACCCTTAGTGATGACGAGGCGCCAACTGTTCCTGCCAACCTTACCGCAACAACCGTGTATGCCACTTCAATTGGCGTGAAATGGGATGCTTCCACAGACAATGCTGAAGTTAAAAACTACGACGTTTACCTGAATGGAGAATTTTTCAAGACTGTATACGAAACCGAATACACCTTCGGGGACCTTACTCCTGAAACCGCTTATGAGATTGCTGTACTTGCCAATGACATCTACGGAAACAGCTCTGAACTGACTGCAGCTATTTCGGTAACCACTGAAAAGGAAACTCAGGGAGGTACTACTGAAGGAGTCATTATCATTTCAGAATATGTGGAAGGAAGCAGCTATAACAAGGCCCTGGAAATTGCAAACATTTCTGATGTGCCAGTTGATCTTAGCGTTTATACTCTTAGAGAGATTTCAAACGAGAAAACTGAATGGGAAGATACTTTCCAACTGGAAGGAACCCTTAACCCAGGCGAAGTTCTTGTTATTGCCAACGATCAGGCAAGTGCTGAAATTCTTGATTTGGCAGACTTCGTGACAGGCAGTGGAGTTGTAAACTTTAACGGAGATGATGTAACTGGACTTTTCCTGAATGGAGAACTGATAGACATGATGGGAGAAATTGGAGATACTCCCGATTATGCCAAGGACGTAACCCTTAGAAGAAAATCCACTGTTACTGCACCAAGTACAGTTTTTACTGCTGAAGAGTGGGAAATCTTAGCTAAAGATACCATTGACGGACTGGGAAAACTGTAAGTGAAACAGACCTGAAAAAACGAAAGCCGCAATTTTTAGATTGCGGCTTTTTTTATGCTGTAAATCTGGATCCTTTAAAGATCTGCAGCTACCTTATCGGCAGCAGCAATAGTGGCATCAAGATCTTCGTAAGTAAGAGCATCGGTGATGAACCAGGTCTCGAAGGCACTTGGCGCAAGATACACCCCGTTCTTCAGCATTCCGTGGAAGAATTTGTTGAAGATCCCGCTTTTGTTAGCTTCTGCGGCAGACTTGAAGTCTGTGACAGGGCTTTCCGAGAAAAAGACAGAGAACATCGATCCTGCCCTGTTCATCGTATGCGGCACCCCTCTTTCTGAAAGCACCTTAGCCATTCCCATGTGCAGATACCTGGTCTTGTTGGCAAGGCTTTCATAGATCTCAGGCCGTTGGTTCAGCTCTGTCAGCATCGCCAGTCCTGCTGCCATGGCCAGAGGATTTCCGCTAAGGGTTCCAGCCTGGTAAACCGGCCCTATAGGTGCCAGATGGTCCATGATCTCTTTGCGGGCAGCAAAAGCCCCTACGGGCAGCCCCCCTCCTATTACTTTTCCAAAGGTGATGATGTCAGCCTTCATCTTTTTCCATTCCTGAACGCCTCCTCTGGCGATCCTGAACCCGGTCATCACTTCATCGAAAATAAGCAAGGCCCCGTGCTGGTCGCAAAGCTTTCGCAGCCCTTCCAGGAAACCTTCGCTGGGAGGCACACAGCCCATATTCCCCGCAATAGGCTCTACGATGATACAGGCTATAGCATCCTGATTTGCCTTCAGCAGATTTTCAACACTTTCCAGGTCATTGTAAGTAGCCAGCAGGGTGTCTTTGGCGGTGCCCTGAGTAACTCCGGGGCTGTTCGGACTTCCGAAGGTCACGGCTCCACTCCCCGCCTGGAGAAGGAAGGAATCGCTGTGCCCGTGATAGCAGCCGGCAAACTTGATGATCTTGTCCCTGCGGGTGAATCCGCGGGCCAGCCTCACTGCGCTCATACAGGCTTCGGTCCCTGAATTCACGAACCGGATCTTATCGATATTGGGAACCATGGAGATCGCCAGTTCTGCAATGCTGGTCTCGATTTCAGTAGGGGCTCCAAAGGAAGTCCCCTTCTGTGCCTTCTCCACAATTGCATCCACCACCGGCTGATATGCGTGGCCCAGCAACAGCGGGCCCCAGGAATTGATATAATCGATGTATCGGTTCCCATCCTCGTCGTAAAGGTAGGCACCCTTGGCTTCCTTAATAAAAACAGGGTCGCCTCCAACAGCGTTAAAGGCACGCACCGGTGAATTTACTCCTCCCGGAAGTACCTTTTTGGCAGCCCTGAAAAGTTCGCTGCTTCTCTTGTAATTCATGATTGTTTAATTTGTATTCAACGGGCTCACATAAAGGATCTGCCCAATAGACAGGGTCGCGTCGGTCATGTTGTTCAGATACTTCAGCTGATCCACCGTTAGATTGTATTTTTTGCTTATCGCATACAGGGTCTCTCCCTTCTTCACCACGTGAGTCTGCGGAAGCCCTGTTGAATCTTCATATGCTATCACATCGTGCCCCAGCACCTCCGCATCGTATTTGTAAAGCTGGTACCGCTCAATAATGTCGATCAGCTTATCAGGATACCTCCTGTCGGTAGCATATCCCGCTTCCCGCAGGCCACGTGCCCAGGCCTTGTAATCATCGGCTTCCAACTCAAAGAGTGAGGCATAGCGTTTTCTTTCGGTAAGGAAAAGGGAATGGTCCCTGAAGGAATATTTCGGGTCGTTATATTTTCTGAAGCATTCCTGCCTCTCATCATCGTCGTGGTAGACTTTGGCGCCTTCCCAGCCGTGACATTTTATTCCGAAGTGGTTATTGGCCCTCCTGGTTAGGTCGCCTTCTCCTGCGCCCGATTCCAGAATCCCCTGCGCCAGGGTAATGCTGGCAGGCACCTTGTATAGTTTCATCTCCTCCTGGGCAATGCCAACATAGGTGGTAATATAAGTGTCTATCTTATCGGCATAGGTTGTTCTGGGTGCCGGTTTGACAACCTTCTCTGTCGTACGCCTGGGTCGCTCTTTTTTCTTTCCTTCCGAAGCCTCGACTACCGCCTCCTTCTTATCCTTTTCCTTGATGCCCAGCAGCTTCTTAGTGGTTCCGCAGGAGACGCTGATCAATAATAAAAGAAGGCATAAATATCTGAAAATCGGTTTCATAGAATAAGGGGTAAATTTTTCTTTGCCAACATCTGATTCATCGGGAGGATTCCCTGGAGTCCTCCGGTATGGACCGCTAAAATACGGGTATTTTTTGAAAAATATCCTTTTTGGATCAGGTCTGACAGGCCGTACATCATCTTTCCGGTATAAATGGGATCAAAGGCAATTCCGTGATCTCTTTTAAAAGAATTCAGGAATTCCACCAGGTTGCGATCTATCCTTGCATAACCCCCGAAATGGTAATCTAGTATAAGCTCGAAGTTAAATTTTGAGGTGTATTTCTCAATTTCTGTCCTTAGAAAGTCTCCTTTTAAGGCAGGAAAACCCAGAACCTTCTGTTGGTCTGAAGTTGAATTGATGATCCCGCTGATGGTGCCTCCGGTCCCCACAGCGCAACAGATGACGTCAAAATCCTTGTCCTCCTCTGAAAGGATCTCCTCACAACCTTTGATAGCAAGTTCATTGGTTCCTCCCTCGGGCAGCAGGTAAAAATCCCCGTGCTTTATGGTCAGTCGCTCCAGGATTTCTGGGGATGTTTTCCTCCGGTAGTCTTCCCGGGACTGGAATTCCAGCTGCATTCCATAACCTGAAGCCAGCCTGAGGGTAGGATTTAACGTGAAGGTTTTCTGAAGATCTTCCCCCAGTTCCTCTCCCCTGATGACTCCCACTGTTTTTAAACCAAATTCCTTTCCTGCTGCAGCGGTTGCAGCTATGTGGTTTGAGAAGGCACCTCCAAAGGTGAGCAGCTTTGCCTTGTTCTGCTTTTTTGCCTCCAACAGGTTGTACTTCAGCTTCCGGAATTTATTGCCGGAGATCTCAGGATGCAGAAGATCTTCCCTCTTCAGAAAGAGAGAAACCCCCTCAGACTCGAAGAGAAACTGGTTTGGTACTTTATGATTGTCTTGTAACAAAGGAATTTCACTTTATGCCAAAGGTCACAAAATTTCCGAAAACCATCCCTGCGAAAATCAGCGGGATCTGCGAAATCTGCGGGCGAGATTAAAGATATTTCCAGAACCCCCACAACTTCCGCCTCTTCAAATACACCAGATCCTTCTCGTTCTTGTACGCCTCCCTTTCAAAACTTATCATATTGTAAGCCTTATAGGAACTTCGGTACTGCAGCAGCCTGATGAGATATTCGAAAAAATACCAGATAAAGAACGGCAGCACCAGCAGTTCCAGCTGCTGCCTCAGGTGTATCCGCTCGTGATTCATGAACACCGGGTTACCCTTGAGTTCCCTACGTTTTACGAAAACGAAGGGCCAGAAAACGATCCCGTCGAAGCGCCTTGCCAGCACATATTTATTTACCACCACGAACATGCCTACAAGATAAGAAATGCTAAATTTGTGATATGAGCTTTTTAAACAAAAAAAATCCATTGGAAGAGGGCGATTTTTATATCACTCCGGAAGGCTATCGCTGCTTCACCGAACAATACCACCTCAAGCGCGGATACTGCTGCCAGAGCGGCTGCAGGCACTGCCCTTATGGATTCAACAATAAAACAGGACAACAGAGAAACAGTTAAGCATGGATTTTAAAGACCAGATATTAGAAGGGATCCCCGACGCTCTCCCGGCACCCAAACCTTACGACCCGGAGGTAAATCATGCCCCTAAGAGAAAAGACATTCTATCGGAAGCTGAAAAGAAGCTGGCCCTTCAGAATGCCCTCAGATATTTTGATCCGAAACATCACAGAACCCTGCTTCCCGAATTTCTGGAGGAACTCAACACCTACGGGAGAATCTATATGTACCGATTTCAGCCCGATTATGCAATGTATGCAAGGCCGGTTCAGGAATATCCCGGCAGGTGCGAACAGGCGAAGGGGATAATGCTGATGATCCAGAATAACCTCGACCCCAGGGTAGCTCAGCATCCACAGGAGCTGATTACCTACGGTGGGAACGGGGCCGTGTTCCAGAACTGGGCCCAGTACAGGCTGACGATGAAATATCTGGCTGAGATGACAGAGAACCAGACCCTGGTGATGAATTCAGGCCACCCACTCGGACTCTTTCCTTCCCATCCCGATGCTCCCCGGGTGGTAGTGACCAACGGAATGATGATTCCTAATTATTCAAAACAGGACGACTGGGAAAAATTCAACGCCCTGGGAGTTACCCAATATGGGCAGATGACTGCGGGCAGCTATATGTACATTGGTCCGCAGGGAATCGTTCACGGAACCACGATCACCGTCCTCAATGCGTTAAGAAAAATAGGTGCCAACATAGATGAAGGCGGTGCTTTGTTCGTCACCTCAGGCCTTGGTGGAATGAGCGGTGCCCAGCCAAAGGCGGGAAATATTGCAGGTTGTATCACGGTTTGTGCAGAGGTGAATCCGAAAGCCGTAAAAACCAGGCATTCTCAGGGCTGGGTGGATGAAGTATTTACCGATCTCCCTTCCCTAAGCCGCAGAGTAAGACAGGCAAAGGAAGCAAAAGAAACCGTTTCCATAGCCTATCAGGGCAACGTGGTAGAGGTGTGGGAACATTTTTATGAGGAAAAGCTACACATCGACCTGGGCAGTGACCAGACCTCTCTACATAATCCCTGGGCGGGTGGATACTATCCGGTCGGACTTTCTTTTGAGCAGTCGAATAAACTGATGGCTGATGATCCTGAAGCCTTTAAAGCCCAGGTACAGGAAAGCCTGCGTCGACATGCAGAAGCGATAAACAAACACACGGAGCAGGGTACTTATTTCTTTGATTACGGAAATGCCTTCCTGTTGGAAGCTTCCCGAGCCGGAGCAAAGGTCTTTAAAGATGCTGAAGGCAACTTAACGGCAGATTCAGGGGCTTTGGGCGAGGGATTTGAATTCGCCTACCCCAGTTATGTTCAGGATATTATGGGCCCTATGTGTTTCGATTATGGATTCGGACCCTTCCGCTGGGTATGTGCTTCAGGAAAAGAGGAGGACCTCCAGAAAACCGATGCTCTGGCCACTGAGGTCCTTCAGCGACTAAAAGAAAATGCTCCCAGGGAGATTCAGCAGCAGATGCAGGACAACATCAAATGGATCAAAGGAGCCAGGGCAAACAAGCTGGTAGTAGGATCACAGGCACGTATCCTTTATGCCGACGCCCCGGGAAGAATGGAAATTGCCAGAGCCTTTAACGATGCCATAGCTCGCGGGGAAATTGGAATGGTCATTCTGGGCAGGGACCACCACGATGTCTCCGGAACGGATTCTCCCTACCGGGAGACTTCAAATATTTACGACGGTTCCCGTTTTACGGCCGATATGGCGATCCAGAATGTCATCGGCGACAGTTTTCGGGGGGGCCACCTGGGTGAGCATTCATAATGGCGGCGGAGTTGGCTGGGGGGAAGTGATTAACGGCGGATTCGGAATGATTCTTGATGGTACTAAAGATGCAGAACGCCGTCTTCAGTCGATGCTGTTCTGGGATGTGAATAATGGAATAGCGAGGAGATCGTGGGCCCGAAACCGGGGTGCCATCTTTGCTATAAAAAGAGCGATGGAAGCAGAGCCCACCCTCAAGGTTACGCTCCCGAATGTGGTGGATGAGAACCTGTGGAATCAATTGTAAAACAAATAAATCTAAATTATGAAATCACTGAAAATAACTTTAACACTGCTTCTGCTGGGGCTGGTGTTCAAATCCTGCAGCACTGTCAGGGTCGCTTCTGATTATGATCGGGAAGCGAATTTCAATGAATACCAGACTTTTGCTTTCTTCAAACCCGGTATTGATAAGGCAGAGATCTCAGATCTTGACAAGAAACGCATCCTGCGCGCCATAGAGGCCGAAATGCTGGCGAAAGGATTTACAAAATCAGATAATCCCGACCTGCTGGTGAGCATCTTCACCAAGACCAAGGAAAACATCAATATCTACAATCAGCCTTACGGCTACGGTTATGGCTGGGGATGGTATCCCTACTATTGGAGAACCGGGCCAAATACCGTTTCCTCAACCTCGTCGGTCATACACCAGGCGCTTTCGCCTATAGACGATAGAAGGCCGGCGC
>CBFGYW010000007.1:0-15837 GCA_965653085.1 uncultured Salinimicrobium sp. | reverse complement strand
TGGAAAGGGAAGCTCCAATAGCAGATTTGAGATCGTCCTTTCAGATAATGCGATTTCAAATCCTGACCTATTACTTAATATTCCAATGAGTGTGTATGGAAACAAAGAAAAACTAACTGTCACCTTAAATCTGGAAAAGGAAGGTCCCTCGGAAATAACCTTGAGTACCCTTTCAGGCCAGGTGCTGAAATCCATTACCACTTCCTCAAGGAAAGTGGAGATTGAAGGAATTAGGAGTGCCGGAGTGTACATAATTAGCCTGAAGTCGGGTGAAATACATTACACGAAAAAGATCCTAATAAAGTAGCTATGGCAGAAAAACCTAAGATTTATCGTCTCTCTGGAAAAAAAATCCTGCTGCTATTATTATTTCTAATGAGTTCCGCCGCACAGGCACAAGTGTTTCCAGAGAATCCGCCCATTCCGGTTAAGGTGGAGGTACGGAATTCACGATTCCTGAATTTCGGTTCCTTTACCTCGGGAACTACCGGCGGAACGGTTACAGTAGATTACAACGGCACCCGTACTGCCACCGGAGATGTGTTTCTCCTGAACCTTGGCAACTCTCCAAGCTCTGCTATATTCGACCTTACAGCTAATCCTGGAACCCTTATTTCTATTACCATTCCTGCAAATTTCATACTGGATGGAGATGGAGGAACTGGGGGGCAGTTGAGGCTGGACATTAATATGGATCACCTCTCACCGGGACAATCTTTTATCACCACTGCACTACCACCTTCTACAAACGAAATTTTGGTTGGCGGGACTTTAACTGTAGGTAGTGATGCCCAGAATCCCGCAGGTTTCTATACAGGTACCTTCTCTCTGATTTTTAATTACGAATAAACAGCTGCCTTTATTAATGTTGAAGAATTCCCCCCTCCTGTTCCCCAATTTCCTGAAGAAAGCAATCCTGATCGTACTACTTTCAGTAGCTTCCGCAGGAGGATACGCACAGGAGAATATCCCGGAATATGATGAACTGGTGGTTGAACTGACGGTTCCGGATCTGGGGGTTATGGAAATACCAATAGCCATAAAAGGGCAGGAAGCATTCATTTCCCTGGAAGATCTATTTGAACTTCTGAAAATAAAAGCTGAGAGAACCGAGGCAGGAATCGAAGGGTTTATTATTCATCCTGATTCCACTTATTTCATTTCCCCTTCGCATGCCGAGGTAATTTACCAAGACGAGGTTTTTTCCGCAGAAAATGCCCTGATTGAAACTCCTGCCTCCCTCTATTTAAGATCAGATTTTTTTGGAAAGATTTTTGGGCTGAATACCGATTTCTCATTCAGAAACCTTTCCATCACCATGAAGACAGAACATGATCTGCCTGCCATCAAGGAAATGAAAAGGGAAAAGATGCGTGAAAACCTTGCTGTAGTAAAAGGGATTGTTGAACCTGATACCATTCTGCCAAAAACATATCCGTTCTTCCGTGCCGGTAGCCTGGATTGGGGTATAGTCACTACCCAGCAGTCGGAAATCGAGAATGACAACAGATTTACCCTCGGCCTGGGGACCATGATAGCAGGCGGGGAGACAAATTTAATGCTGAACTATTCTACCAGGGTACCTTTTCAATCCAGGAACCAGTTTTATCAGTGGCGCTATGTCAACAACGACAACAGCTATCTGAAACAGGTGACGGCGGGACGTATCTTTACTCGTGCCACTTCTTCCCTATTCGCCCCGGTTGCAGGGATACAGTTGAGCAACAGCCCAATGAACAATAGAAGGTCCTTCGGCACCTATACCTTGTCTGATCATACCGATCCCCACTGGATTGTAGAACTTTATGTCAATAATGTTCTTGTTGATTTCACGGAAGCTGATGCTTCGGGTTTCTATTCATTTGAAGTGCCGCTAATGTATGGAAATACTGCTGTGAATCTGAGATTTTATGGCCCCTGGGGAGAAGAGCGGGTGAAGGAAAGGCTGATCAATATCCCGTATAATTTTGTTCCCAAGAATGAATTCGAATATACCCTAAGCGCGGGAATTGTTGAAAATGATGACCACGATCGCTTCTCCCGCCTTAACCTTAACTACGGGATTTCCAACGCCATCACCGTCGGAGGAGGGGTTGAATATTTATCGGAGGTGACCAGTGGAGAGGTTATGCCTTTTATCAATTCTTCTATTAAACTGGCCTCTAACCTGTTGTTTTCTGGAGAATATATGTATGGTGTTAAAGGGGATGCCTTACTGAGCTATCGCTCGCCGAAAAGTCTTCAGGTGGATCTGAATTATGTCAACTATGATAAGGATCAAACGGCAATCAATTACAACTATCTCGAGGAAAGGAAAATAAACATCAGTGCTCCTATCCGCACCCGGAATTTCTCTATTTTCAGTCGTTTCAGCCTGAACCAGATCATTATGCCAACTACTGAATTCACAACTGCCCAGTTGTTATTATCAGGGGCAATCTTCGGGATCAGTACTAATTTAACCACTTACGGAATCTATAACGACAGAATCAAAACGCCAACTATTTACAGCACTCTGTCGCAGACCTATAGAATGCCTTATCGCTGGCTGTTTTCTCCACAGTTACAGTTCGATTTCAACAATACCAGATTCAACAACATAGTGCTAGAAGTGGAAAGACCAGTATTCCGGGGAGGATATTTCAACCTGGCATATGAGAATAACACAATTCGGGATGCTCATATTTTTGAGGTAGGACTACGGTATACATTCAATTTTGCCCAAACCGCCTTTACCTCCCGCATTGGAAATCGCAACAATTCTTTTGTCCAGTCCGCCCGCGGAAGCATTATCCTTGACGACAACACCGGCTTCGTAACCACCAGCAACCGGTCTGCGATGTCTAAAGGAGGGCTAACCATAACTCCATTCTTAGATTATAACCTGAATGGTAAGAAAGATGATTTGGAGCCTAAAGTACCGGGACTGGAACTGAAAAATCAATATGGAAGAGTAGTCTATAATAAAGATCGAACTGAAATAAGGGTAATGGATTTGCAGCCGTACGTTGATCTTCTTCTTGAGATCGATACCGAAAGTCTCGATAACATAGCATGGAAAGTGAGCAATCCGAAGATAGCTGTTGAAACTGTTCCAAACTACTTCAAGGAAATCCAGGTACCTGTACAGGTATTGGGAGAAGTTTCGGGGATGGTTTATATTAAATCCAACAGTAGAACCCGTGGTCAGGGCAGGATCATCATCAACATACTGGACGAAAACAATCGAGTGGCAGCAAGTGTTCTGAGTGAGGGTGATGGATATTTCACTTTCTTAGGCCTGAAGCCAGGGAACTATAAGGCGCAGGTAGATACGGAGCAGCTGGAGGCTTTAGGTTATGCCTCCACCCCTTCCGAAGTTTCCTTTGAGATCGAGATCAGCGAATTTGGAGATATAGTTGACGATCTCGAATTTACTTTGGAAGACCTGAATTAAACCTAAGAGAAGAAAGGGAATTCTTTTCTTGGAGGCATAAAAATTGGTACAAACCCTTCTTCAGGCTTCCTTTCTTAAAGGTTCTTTTTCCTTTTCGACAGGAGAAAATAATGATCTAGGGAATACTTTCCGCTTCCAGTGAAGAACAGCAGCAGAAAACCGAAAAGATACAGCAGCGGAAGCTCCTGCACTCGGAAACCATCAGAAGCATGAACTACTAATGCTGCCACAGCCATTGTGAGAATAAGAGGAATGGCGGCAAGTCTGGTTCCCAATCCTAACAGGATAAGGACAGCGCAAACAAACTCCGCGAAGACAGCAAAGGTGAAAGTGAATACCTGCCCGAATCCCAGCGGGTCTCCGAAGGTTATTTCTTCACTTCCGAAGAACCTTAACAGCTTTGGTAGCCCGTGAGTCAGCATCAATCCTGAGATCCGGAAGCTCCTGCACTCGGAAACCATCAGAAGCATGAACTACTAATGCTGCCACAGCCATTGTGAGAATAAGAGGAATGGCGGCAAGTCTGGTTCCCAATCCTAACAGGATAAGGACAGCGCAAACAAACTCCGCGAAGACAGCAAAGGTGAAAGTGAATACCTGCCCGAATCCCAGCGGGTCTCCGAAGGTTATTTCTTCACTTCCGAAGAACCTTAACAGCTTTGGTAGCCCGTGAGTCAGCATCAATCCTGAGATCCCGATTCTGAAGATCAGCAGAGCGATATCGGTTTTGGGCAAACTTAAGTTGGTAGAGTATGTATTTCTCATAATTTATTGGTAAAAGTTAACTGAAGATAACCAATTTTTTAATTTTTCCTATACAAGATACCAGAGTAATAGGCACAGGCTAAGACCTACAAGGGCAATTATCGTTGTCATGACCGACCAGAAGCGGAAGGTCTGCTTCTCGGTAAGGCCCAGGTATTTCCCCACCAGCCAAAACCCACTGTCATTAACATGGGACAAAATTGATGCTCCTGAGGAAATAGCTATGACTATAATGGAAGTCTGAATCACTGAAAAACTGGCTTGTGCCAGGACAGGAGCGGTAATTCCTGCTGCAGTGATCATAGCTACGGTTGATGAACCTTGAAGCACCCTCACAATAGCGGCAACCAGGAAGGCAAAGACAATTGGATTAAAGTATGAGCTGTTCAATCCATCTGCCATCATTTCCCCTGCCCCGGTATCTATCAGGATCTGTTTAAAAGCTCCCCCTGCACCGGTAAGAAGAATTATGATTCCTGCAGCCTCAAGGGACTTCGAAGATATCTTCAGCAGGTCATCCTTTCGCATTCCCCGTTGTACTCCGAGGAAATACCAGGCTATTAAATTGGCAATTATTAGGGCTGAAAAAGGATGCCCCACTAACTCCAATATATATGATACACCAGGAGCCATTTCGTAACCCTCAAAAAACGGACTCTGCACCAAGGTATTGACTACAATTAGAATGATGGGAATAAGAATAATGGCCAAGATCATTCCGGGGGAAGGGGCTGAAGTTTCGTCGAAATCCTCATTATCATCAAATACCTTCGGCTCAATGTACATTCTTCTGGACAGAAATTTTGCAAAAACGGGGCCTGCAATAATCGCAGTGGGAAGGCCTACAAGGAAGCCGAAGACGATCACCCATCCGAGATCTGCCCCCAGGATCTCTGCCACAGCGATTGGCCCAGGGGTTGGAGGGATGAAGGCGTGAGTTACAGCCAGACCTGCCAGAAGGGGAATGGCATATAGGAGAAGGGATTTTCCGGTTCGTTTGCTAATGGCATAGGTCAGAGGAACAAGGATAATGAAGGCTACATCAAAGAAAACGGGGATTGCAATGATAAAACCTGTCAGCATCAAAGCAGAAGGGGCATGCTTCTCCCCTGTCTTCGCCAGCAGGAAAGACGCCAGCCGCTGGGCTCCTCCTGAGTGCTCCAGGATCCCCCCAAATAAAGCTCCCAGACCCACGACTGTGGCAACAAAGCCCAGGGTACTGCCCATTCCTTCCCTGATGGTATTCAGTATTTCCCCTGCAGGCATCCCTGCAAGGATGCCAACAATGATACACACAATCAGAAGGGCCAGGAAAGCCTGGATCTTTATCCGAAGGATTAGAATCAGCAAAATGACGATTCCGATTATAACGGCAGTTAAAAGCTGAAATTCCATTAAACCCCGGTCAGCCAGTTGGTGTGAAAAAAGTTTCCACGGGGTTCATCTGTCCTTTCATACGTATGGGCACCGAAATAATCCCTTTGAGCCTGAATCATATTGGCTGAAGACTGGCCAGAGGTGAAACCGAGAAGATAATTTGCCGCTGCCGAAAGCACTGGCATTGGACAACCTGCCTGAAATGATTCACCAAGAACCTGCAGCAGGATTGGGCGGCCATCCTTTACTTCAGATGCCATGTCCTTATTCATAAGTAAATTATTTGATGGATTCCTTCTGAAGATGTCAATCAGATTTTCCATAAAAGCAGATCTGATTATACATCCATTTGTCCATATTCTAGCAATCTCAGATAAATTGAGATCCCATTCATATGATTTGGAAGCCTGGAGCAAAAGATCGAAACCTACAGCATGATTGATGATACTCCCGAGACGATACGCCTGGAAGAGGTCTTCAGAAGAAGAATCTACAACAGTATTTTGTAACTTCCCGTACAATTCCTCGGCGGCAACACGATCTTCCTTCCGCGCCGATATATTTCTTGCCATAACCGCTGCAGTAATGGTATCAAAAGGAACTCCCAGTTCAAGAGCCGCATTTGTCGACCAGCCTCCGGTACCTTTCTGCCTTGCAGCATCCAGGATCTTATCTATTAAAGCAGCACCGTTTTCATTCCTGTGCAATACTGCAATTGAAACCTCCAGCAGATAACTCTTCATGCTCCTATTCCAGCCTTCGAATATCCCGGCGATGGCTTCAGGAGATTTATTGGCAAAAAACCTGAGATAGTGATAAAACTCGGCTATCAGCTGCATTTCACCATACTCTATTCCGTTGTGGAGCATCTTGGTGAAATGTCCGGCCCCATCCGGACCTATATAAGTACAGCAGGGATTGCCATTTTTATCCTTGGCAGCAATCTTCTCAAGAAAACCTCCGGCACGGTCGTAGGAAGGTTTCGGTCCACCGGGCATTATGGAAGGCCCTTTCCTGGCACCCTCCTCCCCTCCGGAAATCCCGACCCCCATAAAGAGGATCTCTTTTTCCTTCAACTCCTTTTCTCTTCTGACTGTGTCCGTATAATGGGAATTCCCCCCATCAATAATCAGATCCCCTGACTCCAGAAATGGAATTAATCCTTCTATAACCGCATCCACTGCTTTTCCCGCATTCACCATTAGGAAAATGCTTCTTGGAGTCTCCAGGGATTGAACAAAGGGCTCAAGTTCCTCAAACCATGGAAGGTCAAATTGTTCGGAATTCTCTTCTGAAAATTTTCTGGCAATATCTACTTCAATTTTATCCAGCTGCCTATTGAAAACGGAAACTTTGATCCCGTTCTCTGCCATATTTAAAGCAAGGCTCTTCCCCATCACCCCTAAACCCACCAGACCTATTTCAGAATAGGCCTTTGGCTCGCGAAGTTTAGCCAGAATATTCTCTACTACCTTACTTACAGGAACTTCCACATCAATATGGATCCCATATTCCGGTACCTGAAGGGCCTCGTATTGTGTAAGCAGGAGTTCTGGTTTAAAATAATGCCCCTTCCTAGAATTGAGCCTGTTCAGTATTATTTCAAAATCAGCGTGTAAAAATACCCAGATGATCTTCTTTTTGGCATAGGCCTGGAGATGATCCCTGTAGGATTCTTTTAAGGCAGAGCAGGCCAGAATAGCTCCTGTGGTCTTCTCCCATTTCCTTATTTTCAGGGCAAGTACCTCCAGCCAGGACATCCTATCCTCATCCATAAGGGCAATCCCGCTTTCCATTTTCCTGATATTCTCGAGGGGGTGGAAATCATCTGCATCGTAGAAAGGCAACCCTGTTTCCTTGGATAATAGATTACCAACAGTGGTTTTTCCCGCACCCGATACGCCCATTAAAACGATTACCTGCATAGTTCCTGTTTTTCTGTGACCGGCTGGCCCTCTTAAGAAGGAATAATATCGGTAAAAATTCTCAGACTTGGAAATGCAGCGTATTTTTGTTTTCACAAACAATGACTGCGATTACTGGAGTTGATTACCGTAAGTCTTTTCAATTCCTTTATTTTTACTGAAATGACCAAACCCACACTTCTAATCATAGGCTATGTCTGGCCCGAACCAGATTCCTCTGCAGCGGGAAGCAGGATGATGCAGCTCATCAGATTTTTTCTGAAAGAATACCATATCTATTTTGCCACAACTGCTGCCCCAACTCCCTATATGGAGGAACTGGAGGTTTTAGGGATTAAAACACTGGCGATTGAACTCAATAATGCGAGTTTTGATGTGCTGCTGAAGGAACTAGGGCCTGAGGCGGTTCTATTTGACAGATTCATGATGGAAGAACAGTTTGGCTGGCGGGTTAGCTTAAATTGTCCTAAGGCGATTAAAATACTGGATACAGAAGACCTGCATTTCCTTAGAAAAGCAAGACAGGTTGCTGCAAAACGTAATGCGGAAATAACTGCCTCCGCTTTACATTCTGACACCGCAAAGAGAGAGATTGCAAGCATTTATAGATGTGACCTCTCCTTGATTATTTCAGAAAAGGAAATGGAGATCCTGATCCAGGATTTCAGGGTGCCGGAATTTATTCTTCACTACCATCCGTTATTTGAGGAAAGCCAGCAAGCGGTAGGAAACCTATCAGGCTTTGCAGAACGGAAGAATTTTATAAGTATTGGTAACTTCAGACATGAACCAAACTGGGATGCGGTACTCCAGCTAAAGGAAAAAATCTGGCCCAGGATCAGAAAGGAAATTCCGGAGGCAGAACTACTGGTTTACGGAGCTTATCCCACACAGAAGGTTTTTCAGTTAAATGCTCCCGGAGAGGGATTCCTAATTAAAGGAAGAGCCGAGTCTGCCAGAGAGTTAATAAGCCAGGCTAAAGTGTTATTGGCTCCTATAAGATTTGGAGCCGGAATAAAGGGAAAATTTATAGATGCCATGAGTGTTGACACTCCAAGCGTCACCACAAAGATGGGAGCAGAAGCCATGGCGGGAAAGTACTCCTGGGGTGGCAGGATAGAGGATGATCCAGAAGCATTTGCCTTGGCGGCAGTAAATCTTTATAGAAACCAAAATCTTTGGGAGATTTCCAAGGATAATGGATTCAAAATATTAAGGGAGAGATTTTCCGGAGATTTGTTTAAACAAAAGCTGTGGGAGCGGCTAGTGGTTGTCAAGCAAACTCTTCACCAGCACCGGGAACAAAATTTTACAGGAGCGATGCTGCAACATCACCGGGTGAACAGTACCCGTTATCTTTCAAAATATATTGAATTAAAAAACAAAAAGCCTCCTTCCTAAATGCAAAAAACGCCCATTCAACAATTGGCGCTCTCCGCAAAACAAGCAAACAACTAAGCAAACAAAGAAAACTTTCTTAGATATATTCCGGGATTAAGTTGTTCTGGAACAATTTCGTATTCAGCCTCTGCAACACCTCTACTTTACAATTAGTATCTACGAGAAGTGAAACATTATTACTACTACCGCCATAGGAGATCATCCTCACCGGAACATCGTTCAGGATCTCGAAAAGCCGGTAGGTGCTTCTGTCATTTATTACCCCTTCCCCTACTACGCAGATTATACTGTGGTCACTATCTACTGTAATTTCTCCGAAGCGTTCAAGTTCATCAAGAATAGCTCCCAGGTTCCGGGTATCGTCAATTGTAAGGGAGATGGCAATTTCAGAGGTGGTGATCATATCGATGGAAGTTTCGTGCTTATCAAAGACCTCAAAAATCCTTCTGAGGAAACCATGTGCCATCAGCATTCTATTGGATTTTATTTTTATTGCTGTAATTCCATCTTTTGCAGAAATTGCTTTCAGGCCTACCGATCTTATCGCTGAAGAAATAAGAGTTCCTGGTGCTTCAGGATGGAAAGTATCCTTTAAATACAGGGGAATCCTTTTTTCTCGAATAGGTGAAACTGTCTGGGGATGAAGGATCTTTGCTCCAAAATAGGCAAGTTCTGCTGCCTCATCAAAGGTGAGATGTGATATAGGCATGGTATTTTCCACATACCTTGGATCATTGTTGTGAAATCCATCAATGTCAGTCCAGATCTGCACTTCCTCAGCCCCAAGAGCTGCGGCAATTATGGTAGCAGAATAATCGCTGCCACCCCTCTTCAGAGTATTTATATTTTTATGTTTGTCTACACAAACGAAGCCCTGCGTGATATAAACCTGAGAATCACTGCGGTGAAGGCTCAGGTTCAATAATATCTTTACCGGTTCTATTTCCGGATTTTCCAGGTTTGAGATATGCATGAATTCTTTGGCATCCAGCAGGGTATTCGAGATCCCCTCATTCTCAATAAATCTTGAGAAGATATAAGTAAGGAACTGCTCCCCGTAGGTGACAATAACCGAATCCAGGCCCGGATGGTATTCCTTTTGACATACCTCCCTGAGCTCATTAAAAATCTGCTCCAGCTGCTGAATAGTTTCAGTCTTATAATTGGATGCAGGAAAAAGATCGTCAATTACTGCAATATGCTTTGACAGGAGAAAATCAATTCCTTCAAGAACAGCTGGGGTATTTCCAGTTTTAAAATTCCCGGCTATTTCTACAAGGCAGTTCGTAACGCCGGACATGGCAGAAAGGACTATCATTTTATTCCCTTTCTGAGCAGCAATAATATTTTTTACGTTCCTTATACTTGAAGCACTTCCTACAGAAGTGCCTCCAAATTTCAATACCTTCATCTTCTGTCATTATTAGGATGCATAATTACTCAGGATAGTAAAAAAATCGAAAAAAGAACTCCGGATTACATACCTTTGGACAAAATGTTTAATATTTAACAATGAAGACCATAAGTACTGTCGTTCATACTATTATAAGACATCAACCATTTCTCGATGACGCTCTGGCCCGGAACATCATAAACTTCAGTTCCCTCGCCGCCGATCTTCAGCCGCAGGTAGAAAAGGAAATGCGGAAGCCTGTGAAACAAGGCTCAATAATTATGGCTCTTCGCAGATATCTCCCAAAAAGGAGCAAGTTTACCAGCAAAGATTTCAGAAAGCTGGGAGACATAGTTGTGAGGCAGGGCATATCTGAATTGACCTATCTGAACTCAAATTCCCTTATTTCCAATAAGGCACGCTTCCTCGATTCAGTAAAGGGGGCTCCAGGAGTTTTTCTGAACTACTCGAGTAACTACCAGGAAAGTAATTTTCTGGTATCCTCCAGTCTGCAGGATGTGATCAAGGAAATTTTCAAGGAGGAGAGTCTTGTAAATGAGAAAAGAGACCTTTCCTCAATTACCATCAGCCTGCCTGAGGGAAATACCCAGACGGTGGGACTGTATTTCTATATATTCAAACTCCTGGCTTTTGAAGGTATTCCCGTTTATGAAATTATCTCCACGACCAATTACTTCACGCTGTTTCTGGAGAAGGAGTACATCAACCAGGCTTTTATCCTTATGAATGAAATAAGGGAATCTTAATCAGGTCGACCCGTGATTCAAGATTTCATTATCTGAAGGTAAATTTTACAAGTCCAGCATATACCACCAGACCTCATTCTGGAGATTCATTGGTAAAATCAGCAGTCCATTCCCTTCCAGAAGGAGAATGTCTCCCACACTCCTGGCAGAGGTCACCACTTCCTGAACATTGCCGGAGGAATCGATATTATAAATTTTACCTGATGCCCAGTCAGAAAGATAGATTTTCCCTTCTTTACCTTGTTGAAGTCCATCCAGGTTGCCTATTCCTGTTTTCGATACCTTATAAATCTCTTTTGTTTCAGGATCTATTTTCAAGACATTTCCTTTTGCCTCTCCATTTCCCCAGGCCAATACCCAAAGCTGATCATTTATGAATAACAAACCATTGGGTGATTCAAGTTCCTCAGTACTTAGCCACTCACTAATGCTGCCCTCAGAATCAAATTTATAGATCCTGTTCTTCCTCGTATCGGAAATGTACAGGTTTCCCATCTCATCAGCTGCAATGTCGTTCAACATTCCAGCTTCCGGGATAGAGTATTCATTCGTCACCTGTTTTCCTTCAACATCCATTTCGATTAACCTGGTATTATCGGCTACGAATAGCTTTCCGTTGAGCAGCAGTAATCCCTTCGGATCATCCAATCCACCAATCCATAGAGAATCCAGGATCTCTCCTTCTATGGAAACTCTGGAAATAAAACCATCTCCTTCAGTTTCACCTCCAATATTTGAAATGAAAAGCTGAGCCCTGTCAGCATCAAAGACAACCGACTCCGGATGAGAGAAACCGGGAATCTTTATAAACTCCTTTTCCGACTGTGAAGAAACGATACTGCAGGAAAGAAGAAAACCTAGCTGCAGAAAAAAGAATACAGGTCTTTTCATTATTTCAGTTTTTGGTGAAATAGAAATTTACGAATAATTCTTCATCAGTACATACCTGGAAGCCGATACCCGTATAAAGTTTTCATAAAGACCTGAAATTCAAATATTGAAAAGTTTATTTTTATTAAAAATCTAGATATGAAAAAGTTATTGCGAGCATTACTTGCAGGCTGGGGTGCCAAAAAACTCGGAGGAGGTTGTGGTTGTTTTGGGATCATTATTGTCTTTATAATCCTTTGGTTTCTTTTGGATTTTCTCGGATTGTAAGAGAATTACTGAAAGAAAAATCCAAAGCCTACAGTAAACATGATAAGGCCATAGAAGTAATGTTCAAGGCTTACATTCCATAAACTTCGGGTTCTATAATAGTTAAAGATAAAAATCCAGCTTACCAGGAAAGTAGCAATAGGGGCAACCCAGTTTCCATAGATGAAGTGGGTAAGTCCGAATATTATTGCGTTACTCAGCATCAGTAAATATTTCTCTGGAACAAGTTCTTTATATCTGTGAAAAAAATAGACTCTGTAAATGATCTCCTGAGGGATAACCGAAGCTATAGGGTACAGAAAAAACGTGAGCATGTACTTTTCAAATTCCTCCACAGGATAATTGAAGAAAAGGCCCGGGTAGATCCAGTAAGTAAACCATACCAGAAGCAGGGTGATGATCATGACCCTCGCAATACTTTTCCGCAGATAGATCTTATCAAGCCTGGAAAAGACCTTTCTGTCAAATCCCGGATCCATCAGAAGCAGCGTGAAAAACAAAATCGCAATTAGAAGAAGGGGGATAACCTTTAACCAGCCATCTAAAAATCGGTTTGCGATAAAAGGAATGAAGACATAAAACAGAAGGAATTCAAATACTAGATAGGCATTGGAGTAATAAAAGTTTTTCTGGTCCATAGGCAAAGAAGAAGATAGCAAATAAAAGCTTATCTGAATTCTCCGAAACCTATAATCTTTTCGCAAAATTTAGCCCATCTGCAACCAGTCAGGGGCTACTCCAGTTTTTCCTCCTCCTGCTTCTCAAGGCCTCTGCTCTTCCTTCTTCTCATAAGATCAATAATATTGAACAGAATCACACAGAATGCTATCCAGATAAGGCCAGCGGTATATCCTCCCAGGACATCTGAAGGAAAATGGACGCCTAAATAGACCCTGCTGATACCGATTCCCAGAATTAGAAAAATGCATATTAGACAGAACAGAGCTCGCAGCCATTTCTTCATTTTTATCCTGAAACTAAGATAGATCAGGAACCCGTAAAAAGCCATGGCACTCATTGAATGTCCGCTGGGATAGCTTAGGCTTTCCACTACAACCAGATGCTCAATATCGGGCCGGGCCCTGTTGATCACCCTTTTCAGGGCAATATTGGAAAGTGCTGCCAGAATGGTCACGGATAAAAGTTCAAGAATTATCTTCCAGTTCCTGAACTTCAGGAAAAAATATACAGCCGCAATTGTGGTAGCAATAATATATCCATACAAGTCTCCGGCGTCGGTGATGATCTGGAAGAATTTGTTCAATTCAGGGGTCCTGTAAGAAATAACAAAATCAGTAACAGTCCTGTCGTAGTTCTTCAGACTTCTACCTGTAAGGCTATCTGTTAACTCAATAAAAAAATTAAGCCCCAGTACAAAAATTACCAGGGCAAAAAATATCAGTAAATAATAAGGGAGTTCTTCGTTCTTTCCTGAAAACTGTCTTCTGAGAAAATCAATTATTTGCCTGATGTAATGCCTGATATTCTTCATTTCTCTCCAATTTTCAGTTTACCACTCCTGAAAAGAGTGCTTTAAGACCGTTTCTATTTCATATCTCGCCTCCGTATAAATAAGACGTTCAGTTCATCACTCTACTCTCCGGCTGGAAAACAGATCTCTACCTTTTTTCTTCCCCACTTTAATGCCTCCTCGCGATCAACACCCATATAGATATCAATCTTGTTCTTCCATCGAGGATGCATTCTGTCGTTGACCATGTAAGTGCCTTCCAGCCCCTGAATCCTGACCTTCGTATTATAAGTGAGTCCTTTAGCTATCAGATCTTCGGAGACAGCAATGGATTTCATTCCCGGTACCAGGGTATCCCCCCAGGCGGTAATATTCACATTTCCCGTCCCCTGTGATTCCAGAGAATTATAGGCCGATGCCGTGACAATGATCGAATTCCAATTTTCAAAGGTTTCAGCTTCTGCAATTTCAGGTGCTTCTGAAACGGAATCACTGCATTCCATAAAGTTCCCTACCAGGGAAAATCCTATTATTATCAATGAGAGTCGGAAAAATTTAAAATAATACATAGGCCTGGCAGATTCTGAATTCAAATACAAATAACGCCAAAATCAGTTATTATTTTAAGGAACTAAAAATTTTATCCCAGCTTCCAGCCTTCCCTGTAATCGCGTTTGATGAACTGGTTGGCCTGTTCCAGATTTGTCACCCGAAGGTTTTCAGCATCCCAAAGCATTTTGATGTCCCTACCGGGATAAGTGTACCTTATATTTCCTTCTTCTGTTTTTACCTCATTCCTAATATCCACTCCTCTAATTGCGAGGTTGGCGATCAACAGGGTTTCGGTCAAAGGCCCTGCAATTTCAAATGGGGAGCTAAGTTCCTTTTTTCCATATCCGGCGATGGCAGCTTCTACCCATTGACCATAATGACCTTCTGCTCCACCTGGAACGCGTTCGTACTGCTGAGGCACATTGACTTCCGCCGTTTTGGACACGGGGATAAGTCGAGGATTCTCTCCGTAGGTGCTACACATCATTTTCCCCTTATCTCCGATGAACAGGACTCCATTTCCTCCGTCACCGAAGGTTTCATCAAGTTCCAGTTCTTCCGGACGCATAGGTTTGATACCTCCGTCCATCCAGTGCAGGGTCAATTCTCCTTCAGGACTTTGATCGGAATCAAATGTCATGGTGACATAACTTGAAGGAGGGCAGCTTTCAGGGAAGTACCCGCGCTGGAATTCATCTACATAAACACTTCCAACGCTGCACTGAACATCTTTAGGATATTTCAGGTTAAGTACCCTGTAAGGAGCTTCTATTAAATGACAGCCCATATCTCCAAGAGCGCCGGTTCCATAGTCCCACCAGCCTCGCCAGTTGAAAGGCACAAGGCCTTCAATGTAATCCTTATAAGGAGCAGTTCCTAACCATAGGTCCCAGTCCAGTTCCTGTGGTACGGGCGCAGGAGTTGTAGGCCAGGGAATTCCCTGAGGCCACACCGGCCTGTTGGTCCAGCAGTAAACAGTGTGAACTTTCCCAATAAGTCCGGCATTGTACCATTCCCTAAGTTTGCGTACTCCGTCACCAGAAGCTCCCTGGTTCCCCATCTGAGTCACCACCCTGTTCTTCACCGCTGCCTCGGTCAATCGCCTGGCTTCATATATATCATGAGTAAGTGGCTTTTGAACGTAAACGTGTTTCCCCATCTCCATGGCTGCTAAAGCCTGGATGGCGTGGTTATGATCGGGAGTGGAAACTGAAACCGCATCGAAGTTCTTGCCTTCTTTATCCAACATTTCCCTGAAGTCTTTATAGAACTTCGCTTTAGGAAATCTGGCAATTGAATTGGCTGCTCTTCTGGTATCTACATCACATAGGAAGCCAATATCCGCTTTTCCTGTCTGGGCAAAGCTATAGATATCACTTTCACCTTTTCCGCCTACTCCAATCCCCGCAATTACTAGTTTATCACTGGGAGCAGTGAATCCAGGGCCACCGAGAACGTGTCTTGGAATGATCATCAGTCCAGCGGCACCAATGGCTGATTTTTTTATAAAGCTTCTTCTGGAATTCTGGGGGGGGTGGTCGTCTTTTTTCATAAAAACTCAGATGATTAAATAGGGATTATTAGCTGTAAAG
>CBFGYW010000006.1:0-17195 GCA_965653085.1 uncultured Salinimicrobium sp. | reverse complement strand
GCAGTAGCGACGATGATTTTGAACCGCTCTACGACTACGCGCCCATTCAGGCGGTAGAAATCCCCGAAACATTTAACCTGGGGCAGGTACACGAGATCAAGATCACCTACACCAACCCCAGCCCCTGTCACGAAATGTTCGGCTTTGAATATGTTCCCGAAGGTGACATCCATTACTTCGGAATAGTATCTTCCTACGACCCCAATGACCCCTTATGTTCTGAAGAAGTGGGGACTACAGAAGAATATACATGGAATTTTAGGGTGAATAGAAATGAAAAGTATATATTTAAATTCTGGACCGGCATAGATGAGGAGGGAGAAGCCATCTTCCTCACTAAAGAGGTGCAGGTTGAAATGTAATTCTTAAACATCACCTATTGGGTCTAAATCAACTTATAAAGAAATGTCAGAAGCAGGATATTAAGGCGCAGGAGCAGCTGTATCGCTTATTTGCGAACAAGCTGTTTGCCGTTAGCCTTAAGTATTCCTCCAGCTACCAGCAGGCCGAAGATAACCTGCAGGATGCTTTTTTGATGATTTTTAAGAAGATTGGCCAATACAAGGACAAAGGCTCTTTTGAAGGCTGGATGAAGCGGGTGGTAATAAATACGGCTCTTCAGAAATACAGGAAGCAGTCGGTATTCGAGATCGTGCGGGAGGACCATCTGAGGGAGCCGGAGATAGAAATTGATGAAGACACAGTATCTGTTGACTACCTTCTGAAGATCATTCAGGAGTTACCCGACAGGTATCGGCAGGTTTTCAACTTATATGCCCTCGACGGGTATTCCCATAAAGAAATATCAGACATTTTAAGTATCACCACAGGCACTTCCAAATCAAATCTTGCAAGGGCCCGAATGATATTAAAAGAAAAAATAGAAGCCAGCAACCAGAATGGGGCTGCGCGATCGGTTTAATGGAAGAAAAGAAATACATAGACAGATTATATCAGGAGAAGTTCAAGGATTTTGAGGCTTCTCCCAGGAGAGATCTATGGAAAAATATTGCAGAAAAACTTAAGGAGGAAGAGAAAAGAAAACCTCTCATCCCCCTATGGTGGTCGAGAATTGCGGGAGTCGCAGCCATACTCACGCTGGTTCTGCTACTTGGGGAGTGGCTGAGGCAGCCTGTCTCCACTCCTTCAGTGGTTAACGAAGAAGAATTCTTCGAACCACAGGAGCCAAAGGTTATTGAACTGGCTGCAGGTACTGAAACTTCAGAAGACGAGGAGCCGGAGGTGATTTCAGAGGGAGACCTTCAGATTAGGGAGCCGGAAACGCGTTTCAGCAACCTTTTGGCTGAGATCTCTTCCATTACGTCTTCAGGAATCAGGAGGTACTATTCCGAAGATAATAAGGCCTCAGAATTGAAAATCAAGGAGGAGGGGAAGAAAACACTTCAGCCGGAGAAAAAATCCCTTTCACAGGAGGTACTTGAGAATCAGCTGAAGGAGGAAAAAGTCATCAGCAGTACCGAGGGCGGAAAAATTGAAGTTTCCACCCATGCTGCGCCTATCTATTACGGCAACCTGAAGAGCGGGAATTTTATTGATCCCCGATTCGATGGCAATACCAATGCCGGGGAAATTACTTATTCCTATGGGGTCAATGTCTCTTATAAGCTCTCTGAAAAGCTGAAGATAAGGTCGGGCGTAAACAAGGTGACCCTGAGTCACAACACCAATGATATTGCCTTCCATGCGGTGCTCAATCCGCGGTCCCTGGAAGCAATAAACTACAATGAGGGCCTTGAGGTGAGAGTGCGGGACGGGTCCATTACCTGGAAGGGGTCTCCTGAGCCGATTGCCAGCTCCATCAAGTCCAGCATCAACAACATTTCCAGAGGGCTACTGAATCAGAAAATTGGGTTTATAGAGGTGCCTGTGGAAGTGGAATATGCACTTATAAACAACAGGTTTTCTGTGAACCTCATCGGGGGGGCAAGTACCTTGTTTCTTGATGAGAATTCAATCACGATCTCTTCGGGGAATATTGCCACAGAGCTGGGGCAGGCCAATAACCTGAACGAGGTGAGCTTTAGTACGAACATAGGGCTGGGGCTGGATTACAAGGTTTCAGATAAATTCAACCTTAACCTCGAGCCGATGTTCAAATACCAGATCAATACCTTTGATGCTTCCACTGGAACTTACCAGCCTTATTACATCGGGGTGTATTCCGGCTTTAGCTATAAGTTCTAAGGCCCAGTCTCCCGAAGGCTTAAATAGTCGGTTTTAACAACTCCTCCAGTATCACCTTCCGCGTTTCCTCTCTTAGTTCTTTTTTATCGAGCTGGGTCTTTCCTTTAGTTGGGATAAGCGGATGGATCTTCACCCGCATTCTTCCAGGGCTCCCGGAAAAGAAGGTATAGGAGAAGCGCTTTTTATTATCGTGGAAAGTTATGGGTACAATGGGAATCTGATGATCTATCGCCAGGCGGAAGGCCCCGTCCTTAAAAGTATCCAGGACGATGGATTCATCATCGGGGACACCTCCTTCAGGAAAGATACAGATGCTGGTACCATCTTTCAGCCTCTTCTGCGCCCTTTCAAACACAGCCTTTCTGCTTTTCTGGTTTTCCCGATCCACAAGAATACAGGTGCGCTTATAGAAGAATCCAAAGAGAGGAATCTTCGCCAGCTCCTTTTTCCCTACAAACACGAAAGGCTGCTTCATACACACCAGCATCAGCATGATATCTGTCATTGAGGTATGGTTGGCCACAAGCATATAACTCTGATTCTTTTTCAGCCGTTGAGCGGTTCTAAGCTTCGGAATAAAACCCATTCCGAAGAGAATGATGAGGGCCCAGACCCGGGCCAGCTGGTAAAAGCTAGGATACCACTTTTCCCGGGAGGATAAGAACAGCAAGAAGGGAAACAACAGGATTATAGGAATGGCCATCAGGAGGTAAAACCAGATACGCCACAGGAGAATGAGGAGCTTTCGCAGGTATTCCATATGGTCAAAAATAGCGAATTGAATTGAGGGAATTCTTTAAAAAAAGTACCTTTGTGAAAAATAAGAAAAAGCCGATGTCCAGAATACTTACCGGGATCCAGAGCACTGGAACCCCTCACCTCGGAAACCTTTTGGGAGCCATTATTCCAGCCATTGAGATGGCGAATGATCCCAAAAATGAATCCTACCTATTCATTGCCAACCTGCACACTCTTACTCAGATCAAGGATGCGGAACTGCTGCGCAGCAACACCTATTCCACTGCAGCTACCTGGCTGGCATTCGGACTGGACATCAACAAGACCATCTTCTACAGGCAGAGCGATATTCCTGAGACTGCAGAACTCAGCTGGTATCTGAGCTGCTTTTTCCCCTTTCAGCGTCTTACCCTTGCCCATTCCTTCAAGGATAAGGCAGACAGGCTGGAAGATGTGAACGCAGGGCTGTTCAGCTATCCTATGCTTATGGCAGCGGATATTCTTTTATACGATGCAGAGATCGTACCGGTTGGAAAGGACCAATTACAGCATATTGAGATCACGAGGGATGTGGCTTCCAGATTCCATGCGAAGATGGGTGAAACTTTTGTACTTCCGGAATCACAGGTTGCAGAGGCAACGATGTATGTCCCCGGAACAGATGGAGCCAAGATGAGCAAATCCAAAGGGAACATTATTAACTTATTCCTTCCGGATAAGCAGCTGCGGAAGCAGATCATGTCCATCCAGACAGACAGTACGCCCTTGGAAGAGCCCAAAAATCCAGACACCTGTAACCTTTTTGCCATCTACAAGCTTGTTGCTTCGCCCGACGAAGTGGCTGAAATGAAGGCAAACTACACTGCCGGAGGTTACGGATATGGGCATGCAAAACAGGCATTGTATGATCTCATCATTACAAGGTTTAAGGAGGAGCGGGAAAAGTATAACTACTACATGGAGCATACCGATAAGATTGAGGAGGCATTGATGCTGGGGGCAGAAAAAGCAAGAGAAACTGCAAAAGAGGTCATAAAACGAGTGCGCGAGAAACTGGGATATTAAGGTCCTAAGACATGGAAAGACTAAAGCGGCGGAATTCATTTCCGCCCTTTTCTTTTCTATAATTTACCCTAAACCAGCTCAAACAACTTCCCAGGAAGAGGCCTGATCACCCCCTTGAGCTCGAGGTTCAGCAAAAGGCTTGCGGCTTTAAAGGTGGGGATATTGCAGTTGAGGGCGATAAGGTCCAGCTGTTCCTTGCCTTTCTCCTTCAGGAAATCGTATAGCTGGCGTTCCTCTTCCTCAAGCTCCACGAACAATTGTTTCTGTACCGGTTTCAGGGTTTCTTCCAGCTGCCAGTTCAGGAGATAAATAAGATCTGCAGCGCAGGAAAGCAGGTGGGCATTCTGTTGTTTTATCAGATTGTTGCAGCCGGCACTCTGTTTATCCGAAGGCCTTCCGGGCACCGCGAAAACTTCCCTGTTATAGGAATTCGCGATATCTGCTGTCACCAGGGAGCCTCCCTTTTCAGCACTTTCAATAACTACGGTAGCTTCACTGATGCCAGCGATGATCCTGTTGCGTTTCAGGAAATTGGTCCGTTCAAAGCGATCGGTGCTCCAGAAATCTGTAAGAAAGCCTCCCTTCTCCTCCACCCTTTTTACATATTTATAATGTTCCCGGGGATAGATCTGATTAAATCCGTGGGCGAGGCAGCCAATGGTCTGCAGCTCATTATCCATCGCGGCCTTCTGGGCGGTGATGTCTATCCCGAAGGCGAATCCGGAGACGATTACCGGATCAAGAGGCGCCAGCTCTTCGATGAATTCCCGGCAGAAGCTTATTCCCCCAAAGCTGGCCCTTCGGGTGCCTACCAGACTGATTATCTTCTTCCTTCTCAAATCTACGTTCCCTCTCTGGAACAGCAGGATTGGACCATCGTAGCAATGCTTGAGTTTCTCGGGATAATCTGCATCTTCATAATACAGGCACCTGATATTATTCTTCTGAATAAATTCCAGCTCCCTTTCAGCTGCCCTTAGATGTTCCGCTTCCGTTAAATTCTGAAGTTTAAAATTCCCGATTCCCTCGATCTTCAGCAGGGAACTCTTTTTCGCCGTGAAAATATCCCTTGCAGACCCGAAGTGCCGCAGGAGTTTTCTGGCACTTCCGTCGCCAAGATTGGGCACGTGCTGCAGGGCCAGAACATATTGTAAATCAGAAGCATCCATGTCATTAAATTTGCGAAATAAAATTGAAAAAGTTTTGTTAATAAAAAAACAACTCCCTATTTTTATCTATCTCAATAATCTTTACATTTGTTTCAATGGCTATAGCAACTTACATCTCCGACTTACTTTACCGATACGAATGTGTGATTGTACCAGGTTTCGGTGCGTTTATTACCCAGTACAGCTCTGCCTGTATTGATGCTGAAACAAATAATTTCTTCCCTCCCCAGAAGAAGGTTTCCTTCAACGCCCAACTCAGCAAGAATGATGGACTGCTGGCGAACCACATCGTGGAGGTGGAGAAGATATCCTACAGTGCAGCTTTAGAAAAACTGAATATATTCGTACAGGACCTGCAGGGTCTTCTTGACAAGAAACAGCAGGTGAACCTTCCGAAGATTGGTACCTTCAGCCTGTCGCAGGAGGATAAACTCCAGTTCGAGCCCGCTGCAAAAACAAATTTCCTGAAGGAGTCATTCGGATTAAGTACTGTTTCTTCAGCCCAGGTTACGCGGGAAGTGTACAAGGAACAGGTTGCAGTCCTTGAGAAAAAAGCGCCTATCGCCTTTACTCCTGAAACAAGAAAATCAAAATCTTATCTTAAATATGCTGCCATTGGGATCGTTGCCCTTGGCCTTAGCGGCTTCACCGGCCTGAACATCTACAGCAGCCAGGTGAACGAGCACAATCTGGCCCAGCAGCAGAAAGCCCATACCCTTCTGGAAAATCAGATCCAGCAGGCTACTTTTGTTATAGACAATCCGCTGCCTTCGGTAACCCTGAAGGTGAGCAAGCAGTCAGGAAACTTCCACATCATCGCAGGGGCCTTCAGAATGGAGGAAAATGCTGAAAAGAAGGTGGAAGAGCTGAAAGAAAAAGGTTATAAAGCCCGCCGTCTTGGCGAAAATCGCTACGGGCTGCACCAGGTAGTCTACAGCAGCTATGAAACCCGCAGCGATGCTCTTAAAGCTTTGTGGGACATTAAAAAGACTACCAATTCCGGTGCCTGGTTGCTGGTACAGGAGATTCAGTAATCTTAGTAGAATTGCGGTGGGTGTGAGTAATCTTCATTCCATTTAATTTCTGCTACAGGTACCTGATTTTCTGAAATTTCCACTATTTCAGCCGAAATCCTCTTCAGGGATTATTATTTCTTTAACATTGCGGGTTTAGCAAAGCCTCTTACCTTTGTTGCAAATAAAGAAGAATGCAAGCGAAATATCCTAAAGACTCCCGCACCACTATGACCGATCTGGTCTTACCCAGTGAAACCAATCCATTGAACAACCTCTTTGGAGGAGAATTGTTAGCACGGATGGACAGGGCAGCAAGTATTGCGGCCCGGCGTCACAGTCGCAGGATCGTGGTTACAGCTTCGGTAAACAGTGTGGCTTTCAACAAGGCTATCCCCCTGGGCAGCGTAGTGACAGTGGAAGCAGCCGTTTCCAGGGCTTTTAACACCTCTATGGAGATCTTTATTGATGTATGGGTGGAAGACCGCGAGAGCGGCCGCAGAAGCAAGGCCAATGAGGCTATTTATACCTTTGTTGCGGTTGATGAAACAGGGACTCCGGTGCAGATTCCACCATTGGAACCTGAAACCGATCTTGAAAAGGAACGTTTTGCTGCGGCATTACGTAGAAAACAGCTGAGCCTCGTTCTTGCCGGGAAGCTGAAACCTGCAGCTGCAACAGAGCTGAAGGCGCTTTTTGAGGAAGCTGAATAAGTTGATCATTTACCGGTAACCCCATAAAACACATTCCCCCGAAGGGGTATGTTTTTTTATCTGAACCTGTTCCCATGGTTTCACCCCCCCCGTTATGATATTGGCTGTGCCTAACGACAGCCTGGCTTTACATCTTATAGATCCAATGCTCCGGATTCAGCTTGGTGGTGTTCTTATACATCACAAAGTATAGGGTTGTCTTGGCGTTGGTCTTGCTGGTGGCTATGCTGCCCAGATCCTGCCCGATGGCAACCTGGTCTCCCTTCTTCACAAGCAGATCCTCCAGGTTGTTATAGATGGTGATGTAATCCCCGTGCCTTACCATCACCATTTTATGGGATCCGGGAACGACAAGAATCTCACTTACAACTCCTGAAAAGACAGATCTGGCTTTGGCACCTTTATCGGTGTCTATCCTTACCCCGTTACTGTTCATCGTGGCTGTCTTCACGATGGGGTGAGGCTGGGTACCGAAGCGTAGGGAAACTATCCCTGCCTTGACGGGCCACGGAAGTTTACCTTTGTTCTTTTCAAAATCGGCCGCTAGGGCTTTTGCCGCAGGGGTCAGCGCAAAGACCTCCCTGTCGGTGGAGCCGCTTTCCTTGTTGCTGGCAGCGATGGCGTCGGCGATCATTTTCTCGATGGCTCTGTCTATCTGGTCAATCTCCTGCTGTTTCTTCCTTAACTCAGTGGCAAACTGGCCTTCCTTCTTCCTAATGACAGAAATCAGGGACTGCTGTGCCTTTTTACTTTCCTCAAGCTCGGCCCGGGTCTTCCTGTTTTCGGCAATCAGAACATCCTTCGCCTTCTTCTGTTCCGCCAGGCTTTCGTTCAGCTGCTGTAATTCGATGGTATTGCGCTTTATCTCCTCTCCCTGCTCCTTCCTGTAGTTCGCGTACTGCTTCATATACTGAAGGCGTTTATAGGCCTGCAGGAAGCTCTCAGCGGACAACAGGAACATAATCCTGCTCTGCTGGGATTTACTCTTGTAGGACCTTCTGATCATCCTGCTGTAGTCATCTTTCAGCTCCTCGAGTTCCTCCTTAAGCTGCTTAATCCGGTTTTCATTGGAAGTGATCTCCCGAGTAAGCAGATTCGCCTGCTGGTTGGTCACCCGTATTAGGTTTTCGGTAGCACTGATCTGCTGATTCAGCTCCTCCACCTGGGTAAGAATGGATTTTTCCTGTTTCAGGTTTGAAGACCGCAGGCCCTGTATCCTGGAGATCTGCTCCTGAAGTTCCCTTCGGCGTTGCTCAAGTTCCTCGCGCGAGTCCTCCTGGGAAAAGCCCTGGAATGAGAGAAAAAGGAAAAGCAGAAGGATTATTTTATTGGGGGACATCATTCTCATTCTAAAGTGATTTCGTCATAACCTGAGGGAATTTCAAAGGGAAAACTGACGGGAACTCCAAATTCCACAGATCGGAATTCCATATCGATCTGGGTATTAGCCCCGGCATCGTTGGCAGTAATTTTAATTTCTTTCGGAAAAACCTGTCCGCTTATCAACTGATATGAGGGATAGGTTACAGTTACACTCCTTGCAGCACCCTCCTGGGAGATCTGCTGGGCCACAGCCCTGAAATTCTTAGTATCCAGGAGAAACAACTTCTTCAGGAAATCCTTTTTTGCAGGCTCCAGCTGGTAACCTCTTTCAGATTCTGTAAGGATGTATCTCTCGTCACGAAGGTCATAAATGGTCTGGCCTAACAACAGGTTCTGTACCTTCTCGAAGTCCAGGGGCGTCCCCAGCAATCGCGTTAGCAAAGTGAAATCCCCATCGAAATAGGTGCCTCCTATCTTTTCGTAGTATTGAACCCTTTCCGGAGTGATAAGCACTTTAGCCAAAGGAAAACCCAAAACAGAAGCACTCAGCCAGATGGTTTCATCCTTTTTCATTCTATAGCTCACGGTGAGGGACTGGTTCTGCTCCTCGTTCTGGAACTGCACCCGCAGCCTGGCCTGCAGGGTTTCAAAATCGGCTTCATTGGCGTAATGCTGCTGCACCACCCTCGAAACTGCAGCATCTTCTACGGGAGAAGAGCCAGTCAGGGCCTTACGGCTTCCACAGGAAGTGAGGACCAGAACAGTAAGAAGAAGTAAAACTGATTTTATATTATTCATTGCCCTCATTTGTTTTTAGTTTGGCGACCTTTTCCCTGTATTCAGCTGCCCTTTTAGCATCGGTGAGCCCGGAATAGGCTACAACCAGCTGCTGGTAGAAATCGGCTTCCATAGTAGTGTTATCGATGAGATAATCCAGGCCGAAGGTAAGAATTTCTTCTGCTTTTTTATATTCCTTCAACTGATTCAAGGCTGTTCCATTTACCAGATAAAGCAGGGGCTGCGAGGGATATTTCTCCAGAGCCTTTCCGCTGAGTTCCTTTGCAGCAGCATATTTCTGAAAGTCGAGCTGCAGCAGCAGGGTCTTCACCAGAAGATCGAAATCCATCTCCCCTTTCTCCACCCCTATTTCGAAAAATTCCAGAGCCTTCTCCTTCTGATCCCTCTTCAGAAAAAAACTGCCCAGCTGGCTATAGACCTTCGTGTTTGCTTCATCTTTCGAGAATACCTCCACGATCTCCATAAGATCGGGCTCCAGGGAAGGGTTCTCCGTGACGAAAAGCAGAAAGTCGTTCAATACCTTGTATTTTGTCTCTTCATCTATCTGATTGCCCTTTAAAACGTTTTTCATAGAGGCTACAGCCTTATCCGAATCCTTGTCATCCAGGTAAAACTTGTACAGGGCCAGATGAACCAATTCTGAATCCGGAATCCTCTCCTGCATCGTCCTGGCAGTTTCAAAGGCGTTCTCCCGGTCACCGCTTTCGCTGTAGACAAAGATCAGGTTCAGGTAATTCTCCTCCTCCTGGGGATTCTCCTCGATCCGCTTCAGAAGATCTGCAATTCCTGCATCCACATTTTCGGTTCGGGCATAGATCTGTCGTCGCAGCCCTTCCCTATAATCACTGTGCCCCCATTGGGCATCCAGTTGATCCAGTAATCCTAAGGCCTTGTCAAACTGCTCATTGAGGATATAAAGGTTCGCAAGGTCTTCTGAAAAAGTGGAATCCAGCTTGCTGAGCTCCTCCACAACAGGAAGGGCCTTGTCGAACTGCTGATTCTGATAATAGGTATTGTAAAGCTCCGCAAGAATAGCCTCGTTCTTAGGATCAAGCTGGATGGCCTTCTGCAGAAAATCGGAGGCTTCACTGAATCTCTCCAGGTGATTGTAATTCTTCCCCAGCTCGAAATAAACTACAGGCTTAGGGTCGAGCTTAAGACATTTTTCCAGGGCTGCTATGGCTTTTTCGTAGTTTTCTATGCCCTTCTGTTTCAGGGCCTCAAAAAAATACTCCTGAAATTCATCAGTCACATTCCCCAGATCATCCTGAGACACCTCCTCCACAACCAGTTCCTTCTCCTGCGCCCCGAGAGGCACGGCAAGAAAACCCAGCTGCAGCAGCATTGCTATCTCAAGAAGTTTCTTCATCTGTTCTATTTAGTGCCTGCTATTCCAAAACGGAATAGTCCCCGATACTGATCTCGGTAAAGTCGCCCCTGAACTTTGCGTAATTTCCAATCATCGCATTGTCCAGATTTGCGTTTTCAACTTCAGAATACGTCTGGATCAAACTGTTCTTAATGGTCGAATTCTTAATGATGCAGCCCTCTCCAATGGAAACATTCGGCCCGATAATAGCATTCTTCAGTTCCACGTGCTCCCCAATGAAACAGGGTTCAATGATCTCTGAATTCTCCATCCTCACGGTATCCGAAACCAGCTTCTCCCCATCCTGCTGAAGGAAGTTCAGCATCCGGGAATTGGTCTCCACCGTCACATTCTTATTTCCGCAGTCCATCCATTCGTCCACTTTTCCCGGAACAAATAACAGACCATTCTTTCTCATGGCTTCGATACCATCGTTGATCTGGTATTCTCCCCCGCGGGTGATCTTGTTGTCAAGAACGCCCTGAAGTTCGTTTTTGAGAACTGCTACATCCTTAAAATAATAGATTCCAATGACCGCCAGGTCTGAAACGAATTCCTCCGGCTTCTCCACCAGCCCCACGATCTCGCGGTTCTGGTTCAGCTGCACCACACCGTAGGCCTTCGGATTGTCAACCTGCTTTACCCAGATAACGGCGTCGGCCTCTTTATCTAACGTAAAATCAGCCTTGAATAGTGTATCGGCATATGCAATGACGGCAGGGCCTTCAAGAGAATCTTTGGCACACATGATGGCGTGGCCTGTTCCCAGGGGCTTGTCCTGGTAGTAGATGGTTCCTTTGGCACCCAGGGCCTTGGCTATATTCTTCAGGTCATTCTCCACCTGCTCCCCGAAATCCTCACCAATGATGAAGGCAATCTCGTCTATTTCCTCCTTCAGGACTTTTGCGATATCCTCCACCAGTCGGTGAACAATCGGCTTTCCTGCAATGGGAATAAGGGGTTTTGGGATAGTTAAGGTATGTGGACGAAGCCGCGAACCGCGACCTGCCATAGGAACTATGATTTTCATTTAATGTCTATTGTTTTATTGTTTTCAATTTTACTTTGTCCCGGTACTGCCAAAGCCTCCCGCCCCGCGGCTGGTCTCTTCCAGCACCTCCACTTCCTGCCAGGAGATATGTTCGTGCCTTGCAATTACCAGCTGGGCCACCCGCTCCCCGTTTTCAACGGTATAGACCTCATTGGAAAGATTTACGAGAATAACTCCGATTTCGCCTCTGTAATCGGCATCTATGGTTCCGGGGGAGTTCAGTACTGTAATTCCCTTTTTCGCAGCCAGACCGCTTCTGGGTCTCACCTGGGCCTCATAGCCAACAGGCAGTTCAATGTAAAGACCTGTCTTAACGATGGCACGCTCCAGGGGTTTTAACGTAATAGGCTCCTGAATATTGGCCCGCAGGTCCATTCCTGCAGAGGCACCGGTTTCATAAGCCGGTAAGGCATGTTGGGAATTATTGATGATCTTAACTGTCATTCTTCTGTTGTTTCTGGTTTTTCCTGCAAAACTGAAGGCTATAGGAAATCGTCCTCGTTATCCTGGTCTTCCATGAATTCCTGGATCTCTTCCAGGTAAATGTTGGTCTCCTCGATATCGAATTCCTCCGGATCGAATTGCCCGCCAGCCCAGTGTTTCATTTCCCGGTACTCTGCTCCCTTTTTCTTCTTCATCACCTCCAGGAAATGTGCATACCCGGGGATGCCTCCACAGTCTTCGGGCGGACAGTTCCTTCTTCCGGCGGTACAGACTGGATAAAAGGTATCGATATCAAAAGGAAGTATTTTTTCGATAAGGATTGAATGCCTCCAGTTATCTCCAAAATCGTAAGTATAATTTATTTTCTTTGCTCCATTCTTCAGCACCTCCTCCAGCGTAATTTCCTTGGAATCGATCAGGTCGCTGAAGCCATAATGCTCGGTCTCCTCATCGATGATCCCGATGCGGAATTTCTCCACTTCGAATTCATACAAATGGTAGGCACCCCAGCCCATAGCCATCTGGATGGTATAGTGAAGCTCGTGAAAAATGATGGAACTTTTAACCAGCACCCGACGCCAGATAGGGGGTTTTGTTTCTTTAAGGGTGATCTTTATCTGAACTACATCTGATGTCATATGATCCAGTTTTTAATTATTCATTTTCTTAATCCTGCCGATGCCCTCCGGCAGAACCTCATTCTCTGGCCCTGCGATATTCTAGGCTTTCAGCACCCGTTTCAATCCGTCCTTTTCGGCAAAATAAATAAGCGCAAAAAAGATAAGAATTAAAAAACATCCAATGTATAAATTGCTCCTAAAAAGGTAAAAAGAAATGGCTGAAATCCCAATGGACACGACAAGGTAACCTCCAATCTTGGGCAGGTTATAGGGCACAGGGTAATATTTCTGGCCGTAGTAGTAGGAAAGAAGCATCATGCTTCCATAAGCCGCCAGGGTGGTGAGGGCTGAACCTACATAACCCATCACGGGTATGAGAAGCAGGTTCATCACTATGGTGATCACAGCACCGGCCACCGAAATATATGCCGCATACCGGGTGCGGTCGCTGACTTTATACCAGACAGACAGGTTGTGGTAGATCCCCAGGAAAAGGTTCGCCAGCAAGATGATGGGCATGATCACGATGGCGTCCCAGTAGCTGGGTTTATCTATGAAGAGTTCCTTCAGAAAATCGGCAAATACAGTGATCACCACGAGGATAATGGCCCCGAAGATCACAAAATACTCGGTGACGGTGGCATAGGTCTGTTTCGCATTCTTGTCTTGGGCATGGCTGAAAAAGAAGGGTTCAATCCCCATTCTGAAAGCCATTACAAAAAGGGTCATGAACATGGCCAGTTTATATACAGCAGTATATGCCCCCACTTCATAAAGGGCGATCTCCTCCGGCAACATTCTTTCCAGGAAAATTTTATCGGAAACTTCGTTAATGGAAAAAGCAATCCCCGAGACCAGAATAGGAAACCCATAGCCTATCATCTTCTTCCATAACCCTGAATGGAATTTGAATTTCAGCTTCAGGTAAAATGGCAGCATCACCAGCAGGGTCCCCCCACTGGCGACCAGCATGGAGATGAAAATATAGGCTATCTGGTAATCAGGACGGTAAAGTAATTTAAAAAAGGATCCTCCCGATTCCGCAAGCTCCGGTAGAAGTACCAGGAAGAAAATGTTGAGGCACATATTAACGACCACATTGCCAATCTTGATCAAGGCGAATTTCATGGGCTGTTCATTGGCCCTTAGCCAGGCGAAGGGAATTATTACCAAGGCATCAAGCGCAAGAATACCGATAATGTATTTAAAATAACGGGGCGCAATGTTTGTAATATCAGAGAGGGGGCCAATCAGCAGAAAGCCCAGGATCACAAACAAAGCAGTGGAAATCAGTAAGGATATTGCGGAGGTGGCTACTACTCCTTCCTTGTGTTCATTGTTGTGGAAGAACCTGAAAAAGGAGGTTTCCATTCCATATGCGAGCAGCACATTGAACAGCACCACCCAGGCGAAGATGACGCTCACCACCCCATATTCTGCGCTCGAATCCAGAACCGCCACATACAGTGGCATCAACAGAAAGCTCAGCATCCTTGGCACTACTGTGGCCAGGCCGTAGATCACAGTCTGTTTAAAAAGCTTCTGGAAAAGACCCAATTCTGGTTAAGTTTGAAAAAAAGGTTTGCGTACAAATGTACTTCAGGCATTTCTAATGCCGAATGTTTTCAGGTTTTTTTATTTTCCTGTCAACAGGCTTTCCTTCACTAATGTCACTGATTCTGAAATAAGATTTATCCCCATTGCGGGTGTACACTACCACCGCTTCGTCATTTTTCAGCTCGAAGGGAATCTTTTCAAGGACTGGCGCCACATTTCCGAATTCTTCCTTTGGGTCAACGTGCATCACAAGATCCTTATCCTTTGCAGGAAAATCAAAATAGGCAACATAAACTCCCTTATCCTCCTCACTGGAGAGAATTTCAGCTTTCCTTCCCCTGAAATAGACACTGTCAAACTTAATTTCGCTTTGGCCCAGAATTTCCATAGGAAGATAAAGGTTCAGCCTTGTATCATTGGAATCATCCTGGGCATGGTGTGTAACATAATATACCTCCTGAAGGGCCACAGGAGCCTCTTCCTGGAGTTTTTTTTTCCGTTTGCGCAGCTGGACAGGCTTATTACAGTGAAGATTCCTAAAAAGTATTTTAAAAGCGTTTTCATAAGGCGAGGTTTTATTTAACAAACTAACAAACAATTTTGAGACCAAAAACCAGTAAAGCAAACAAAAGAACCTTTCCTATTCATAATTATCTGATTTACAGTAGTCGAAATAATTTTAGGAGGTAGTACGAAAATCCCAGCCTCTGACCTGGTCCCAATCATCTGCGACTTACTTCCGAGTCATTGCCGAGTCATTTGCGGGTTCAAGTCGCAGATGACTCGGCAATGACTCGCGAATGACTCGGGAATGACCCGCGAATGATATGGAGGAGATAGGAGCTTTTTCAACACTTAAAAGCAGAACGCACCGAAAGCCTGAAAAGAAAAAGCCCCACTAAAAGTGAGGCTTTCTTTATAAATCAGGGAATTTTTCCCGTAATGGATTTTATCCGTTAAGCGCTTCTGCCCCACCAACGATCTCAAGGATCTCGTTGGTAATGGAGGCCTGGCGTGCCTTGTTGTAAGACAGCTTAAGGGCGTCTCTTAGTTCCGTAGCGTTGTCGGTAGCCTTGTGCATCGCAGTCATTCGGGCTCCGTGCTCAGAGGCGAAAGAGTCTCTCAGGCCTTTGTAAAGCAGCATCTTCAGCGACTTCGGAATAAGCTCAGTGACAATCTCCTCTTTCGAAGGTTCGAAAATGTAATCCAAAGCTACATTTTCATTCACTTCTGCAGGAGGAAGGATTGGAAGGAACTGCTCATTCATCACCACCTGAGTAGCGGCGTTCTTGAACTGGTTGTAGACGATCACGATCTTATCATACTTCCCATCCACGAACAGCTGCATCAGTTCTTCGGCGATTTCAGCAACATTGTCGTAAGTAAGATCGTCGAAGATGGCGTTGTTGTTCTTATAGACCTTGAAAGACTTCGACAGGATATCGTTTCCTTTTTTACCAAGGGTCATCACCTCCACGTTCTTTCCGGCATAATGAGCCCCGGCAAGATATTTTACGGCTTTGATGATGTTGGTATTAAAAGCACCGGCCAGACCCCTGTTTGAAGAAACAGCCACAAACAGTACATTCTTCACCTCACGCTGCTCCGCATATTTACTTCCCTGGTCATCGGCCATGGTAGCACTCAGACTCTGAAGCAGCTCTGAAAGCTTTTCAGAATAAGGCCTCATTGCAGTAATAGCATCCTGCGCCTTGCTCAACTTCGCAGCAGAAACCATCTTCATGGCACTTGTGATCTGCATGGTTGAAGAAACCGAGGTAATCCTACTTCTTAATTCCTTTAAATTCACCATATTTCTTTAAGTTAAGAGTTAAGAGTTATGAGTTAAGAGTTATTCTCTGTAAGCTCGTAACATCTAAATTATCTCTTCACATTTATAGGTTTTTCGTTTTGAGTTGAGAGTTATGAATCAAGAGTTTTCTTTCTTATTGCTACCAACATCTTTATTAACTCCTCGCATCTATATTTTAAATTCTTCACGTCCAGACCGGAGGTCGCTTCTATAAGTTCCAGCCAATACATTGTTTCATCGGCTTCTTTTAGTGCTGTTCCAAGTCTGTTGGAAAAATCCTTTCTACTTACACCTCTTTGAGCTTCTCGAATGTTGGCCCCGATTCCGGTACCTGATCTTATAAGCTGAGAGGCTAACTCATATTCTCTCTTATCCTTAAGAGCACGAGCAAAAGTTATGACGTCACAGGCGAAACTGAAACTCTTGGATCTTACGGGACTGTCTTCCATTCCCCCCATCACTCATAACTCTTAACTCTTAACTCTTAACTACGTTTATGCTTTGTATTTCGCCGAAATCTCTTTCGCTGCAGCAGTTAAAGTATCGGTAACTTCGTCTGTAAGTTTACCTGCTTTCAAGGTGTCAAGTACATCTCTGTGCTTGGCATCCAGGTAAGCCAGGTAATCCTTCTCGAATTCCTTTACTTTTTCTACGGGTACGCTTCTCAACAGGTTCTTGGAACCGGCAAAGATGATAGCGATCTGGTTTTCTACCGGATAAGGGTCGTTCTGAGCCTGTTTCAGGATCTCCACGTTTCTCTTACCTTTTTCAATTACGTTAAGGGTAGCAGCATCAAGGTCGGAACCGAATTTGGCGAAGGCTTCCAGTTCACGGAACTGGGCCTGGTCAAGCTTCAGGGTACCGGCTACTTTCTTCATCGACTTGATCTGGGCGTTACCTCCAACCCGTGATACAGAGATACCTACGTTGATGGCAGGACGTACTCCTGAGTTGAAAAGGTCGGAAGTAAGGAAGATCTGTCCGTCGGTAATCGAAATTACGTTGGTAGGGATATATGCAGATACGTCACCGGCCTGAGTTTCGATAAGCGGAAGAGCTGTTAAAGATCCTCCACCTTTTACGATTCCTTTCAGGGAATCGGGAAGGTCGTTCATGTTCTTTGCAATATCATCATCGGCGATAACCTTGGCAGCTCTCTCCAGCAGTCTTGAGTGCAGGAAGAAAACGTCTCCAGGGTAAGCCTCACGGCCCGGTGGACGACGAAGCAGAAGAGACACCTCACGGTAAGCTACCGCTTGTTTGGAAAGATCATCATATACAATCAATGCAGGACGACCGGTATCTCTGAAATATTCT
>CBFGYW010000005.1:0-17232 GCA_965653085.1 uncultured Salinimicrobium sp. | reverse complement strand
AATTATTAGATTATAAATTTTTCAATCTTAATATCTTATCTAGGTTATGTTGTTGAGATTAAATTAAAGTATTAATGAAGTGAAGTTGAAAAACAATAGAACTATAGGGGTTCTGGTGGAGGAGATAAACTTAATTAGAACTGGTTTTATGCATTGTTTAAATAAAGGTTTATTCTCTTGTTAGGTTACTTTTGAAAGATATCTAAAAAGAAAAACTTAAGTTGAGTTGTATTTTTACCATATAAATTCAAAGTATATTAAATGAAAAATCAAATGAATTTTTATTACTCAAATCTGGCTAAATCACAATAAAGGGGATAAGGTTTTTGAAGTGATGGGGGTTAGAGAATACTAAATCAGAGATATAGTATATTGGATCATATGGAAAAGGAATTGAAGGTTCTATTCGTTATTGATAGTCTGGGTGCAGGTGGTGCGGAGAAATCCACAGCAGTTTTAGCCGATTTTCTTTGGAAGAAAAATATTTATTTTGAAATTCTTTGCTTATATAATAGGAAAATAGGAGTTCAACAAGAATTACAGGAAAAGGGGTATCCCATTTCCTTTGTTGAATCAGAAAAATTTATACCTCAAGTTAGAGAAATTTCAAAAAGAATTAAAAATGGAAATTTCACGGTGACCCATAGCATACTTTTTAAAAGTAATATGAGGACGAGGATGGCAAGATTTTTTACTGAATTTGTCCATTTGGAAAGTCTGGTTTCTACCACCTATTCTAAAGAGAGATTTGAAGACAATCGAGTCAATAATTTTTTCTTGAGAATTTATAAAATTATAGATAGAATAACTGCCGTAAAGTGTGTTGATTTTTTTCATAGTATTAGTGAGACTGTCAAGACTCATTATATGAAAGAACTTGGAATCCCAGAGGAAAAAATTAAAGTAATTTACAGGGGAAGAGAACCTTTTAAACGAAGTACTTCCCTAGAAAGGCATTCTGATATTTTTCAAATTCTAAATTTGGGTAGACATGAATTCGCAAAGGGACAAATAAATCTATTGAAAGCTGCAATTGAGTTACGAAATTTGGGATATAAGTTCAAGATTAAAATTTATGGTAGGACGGGTGAAGTCACCCCGGAACTTCAGGATTTTATTTCTCGTAACAGTCTGGAAAATTGTGTTATCCTAGAAGGTTTCAAAGAAAATGTATCCAATGCTCTAACTAATGCAGATCTTTTCGTTTTCCCTTCCCGCTATGAAGGTTTAGGAGGCTCCTTAATTGAAGCAATGTCCGCAGGTTTGCCGATTGCTTGTAATAACTTACCTGTTTTTTATGAAATTGTAGTACCAGAAAAGAATGCTAAAATTTTTGATATCAATAAAATTGATACAATGGTTAAAGCGATACGATTCTTTATTGACAACCCAGAAGTCGGGAAGGAATATGGAAATGAAAGTTTAAATATTTTCCAATCAAAATTTTTAGTATCAGAGAGTAATTCTAATATGCTAAAATTATACAGAGAATTATACAATAATTCCACAAAAGATTAACAATTTGTTTCCGAAGTGATTACTATAGTAGGAGACCTAATATTAGTTTATAACCATTATAATTTGACTTATTAAAGGAAATAGTGATCAGTTGAGGTAAAATAAAAGCATAATAATTTAGTAGACGACAAAAATTTAAATTACTAAATGAAAAGAATCCATAATCCATTGGTAAGTGTGATTATTCCAACGTATAACAGGAGTACAGTTATTAGTAGGGCAATACAGAGTATCATTAAACAGGACTATGATAATTGGGAACTGCTTATCGTGGATGATGGCTCCAATGATGGCACACCTGATATAGTAGAATCATATATAAGAGAGGACAAGAGAATAAAGTATTTCTACCAATCCTCAAACCAGGGTGCCTGTGTAGCTCGAAATGAAGGGATAAAGAATGCGTGCGGGGATTTTATAACTTTCCTGGACTCGGATGATGAATATCTGCCGGACAAATTGAGAGCTCAGCTTGATTTGTTCTATACATCTCCTGTTAAAAATTTGGGTGTTGTTTCTTGTGGGATGGATCATGTTAATCCGGATGGGTTAGTCTATATTTCTAAAATACCGAAGTTCAATGGTAATGTTCTTGATAGACTTTTATCAAAAAAATATGTCGGAGCAGGGACGCCGTCACTAATGATTCATAAAAAAATAGTTGATGATGGAATATTTTTCGATCCAAAAATGCCAGCAGGACAAGACTATGATTTTCTAGTCAGGGTTAGTCAAAAATATAATTTTGATTTTGTAGGAAAATCTTTGGTAAGAGTACATCATCATTCAATGGATAGGGTGTATAATAAAACTTCGGCTTTAAAAGCCGTCGAACTTCAATATCAGAAATATAAAGATATAATTATTGAGAAAAACCAAAAAATTCCTTTTGTCTTAAAACATGCAGATCTGCTATTTGTTTATGGGCATCAGAAAAAAGCAATTAATCTGCTAAAAGAAAGATTAGATAAGTCTTTAGACAGAACAGTTTGGTTACTTTATTTTTCTTTTTTTAAAAATCATCAGTCAGTCTTTTCTAAAGTCATTTTAAAATCGCTACGGTCTATATATTTTAAATAAAAATTGAAAATTCTTCATCTAATCCAGAAACCTCAATTTCGAGGTGCCGAAATTTTTACATGTCAGCTGGCTTCTCATCAAAAGGAAAAGGGACATAAGGTTATAATTGCAGCTGTTTTTCAGGGAGAGGGGGAATTACCGTGGGAGGATGAAATTTATAGTCTGAATGGAAATCAGCAGGCTAGGTTTTTGGACTTTCAGGCTTGGAAGAAGCTCAGGGCGCTTATCAAAGATTTTCAACCGGATATTGTGCAAGCCAATGCTGGAGATACCCTGAAATATGCGGTTCTCTCAAAATTGCGATACGGATGGAAGTCTACAATAGTCTTTAGGAATGCCAGTCAGGTGGGTCGGTATTTAAAATCAGGTTTTCAAAAGCGACTCAACAACTTCTTTTACGACTATGTGGATGGAGTTGCTTCAGTATCCAGAGCTTCAGAGTTTGATTTGCTGAAAGTCTTCCCCAATGTTCGAGGGAAAACGAAAGTGATTCCTATTGGAATCGAGGATTCGGATGATCTGGAGGAAATTGTTTTCTTACCGAAAGAGGCTCAGCATATAGTACACGTAGGAGGATTTACCTTTGAAAAAAATCATCGAGAGTTGCTGTCGATCTTTCAGGCGATTCATCAAAAATTACCGGATACCCATTTGCATTTAGTGGGAGATGGGCCGTTACGGAAGGAGATTGAGAGGGAAGTCCAAAGCCTGGGGTTGGAGAAGGAAGTGACATTCTATGGATTTGTAGACAATCCCCTTGCCTATATTCGCGGAGCCGAGTTGCTGGTCCTGCCTAGTATCATTGAGGGCCTTCCGGGGGTACTGTTGGAAGCGATGTACTGTAAAACCCCGGTAGTGGCATACAACGTAGGAGGTATTTCAGAACTTGTAACTCAGGATACTGGATCACTAATCCAAGCTGGAGAAAGTGCGCTATTTGCGAACACCTGCTGTGATGTTTTAAAGAATGGCAGAGAGAATCAAGTAGATTTTGCATATGCCTATGTGCAAAAGCATTTTATGAATGAGCAACTAACTGAGGAATTCATCCGGTTTTACGAGGACATAATTGAGCAAAAGAGAATGAAATAAGGTCTTTAAATTTCTGTTAATCCTCTGGGAAAGATTGTTGTCGAGAGGCAATAGACTAAATTTGCCATTATTTTAAAAATATGCCAAGAGTAAAAATTCTACACCTTATCAAATCCCTGGGTAGAGGGGGAGCGGAAATGCTGTTGCCGGAAACCTTAAAACTTCACGATACATCTAGATTTGAATTTCATTATATTTATTTCCTTCCTTGGAAGAATCAGATGGAAACGGCTATTTCCGAGGCAGGAGGACAGGTAATCTGTTATCCTGCGAAGAACAATATCGAGCTTATTTTTAAGTCAAAAAAAGTGGAGAAATACTGTGAGGAACATCAGATTGATCTCATCCATTGTCACTTGCCCTGGGCGGGTTTTTTGGGGAGGAGAGTACATCAGCAACTCGGCATCCCTGTGATTTACACTGAGCACAATCTGCAGGAACGTTATCATCCAGCGACTAAGTTCATCAATAAATGGACTTTTAACTTCCAGAATCTGGCTATAGGCGTATCTGAGGATGTTTCCCGATCTATTAAAGAACACATTGATCCGAGTATTGCAGTAAAGACGTTGTTGAATGGAGTAAATACTGAAAGTTTTCAACGAACCGGAGATCCCTCCGTTCGGAAATCTCTGGGAATTCCTTACGATGCTATTGTCATTGGCAATGTGGCCGTTTTTCGTTTTCAAAAACGGCTGAAGGAGTGGTTGCAGGTAGTAGGGGAGCTTGTCAAAAATAATTCAGATGTTTATGGAATCTTGGTGGGGGCAGGCCCGTTGGAAAAGGGAGTAATGGATGAACTGGAGCGATTGGAACTTCAGGATCGGATCATCTTACCTGGTTTACAGACCAATGTCAAGCCTTATTTTGAGGCGATGGATATTTTTATGATGAGCTCGGCCTTTGAAGGCTTACCAATTGCACTACTTGAATCAATGAGCATGGAGTGTGCAGTAGTTGCGACAAATGCCGGAGGGATTAAAGAAGTCATCAGAAATACTGAGGATGGCTTATCATGTGAGGTGTCCGAATGGAAGCAGCTTTCCGGCTTGTGTCAGGAATTAATACAGGATCGACAGTTGCTGCAGAATTATAAAATTGCCGCCCGAAAGCGGGTGGTGGATGCTTTCAGTCTGGAAAAACTTGTAGGAGAGCTTGAGAAGGAATACGAAACTATTCATGCTGAATCCGCAATTCGAAAGCTCGAAGGAGCTATTTAAATTATGACAATCCATTTTTCACAATGATTATAAGAGAGGCCATAGCTGCTGATATTCCTGAAATCCTGAGGGTGCTGAAAGCAAGTTTAGGCGAGACATCCTCTCAGAAAACAAAGGATGTCTGGCAATTCAAGCATGTTAACAATCCCTTTGGACCTTCCCTGGTTCTTTTAGCGGAGGAGGCTGGAGAAATTATTGGAGTGCGCGCCTTTATGCGCTGGAAATGGCAGCAGGAGAAAAATGTCTTTTCAGCCTTTAGAGCAGTGGATACTGCCACTCATCCGCAGCATCAAGGAAAAGGAGTTTTCAAAAAACTGACTTTAAGAGCGGTGGAAATGGCAACTGAACAGGGACATCATTTTGTTTTCAATACCCCGAACGATCAAAGTAGACCTGGATATCTTAAAATGGGCTGGAAGCAGGTCTCCAAACTTAATGTCCATCTGATGCCTATAAATCCGATATCCTGGTTCTCAAAACGAGGAGAAGAATATATTCCTGGGTCCTATAAATTAGGAGATTTGGAAAATTCCTTAAAGGATTTTAATCGGAAGATGTCGAAAGAGGGGAAACTATTTACTCCAAAAGACCCAGCTTTTCTCAATTGGCGCTATCTGAATAATCCATTGCAAAAATATTGGGTAGAATCTAGCGATACTTTTTTTATAGCTACTTACATAAAACAACAAAAATACTTTAAGGAACTCAGAGTCTCAGAACTGCTTTTCGAAATGGATGCTGATAAACCGCAGATTAAGGAAATCATTAAAAATATGGCACGAGTAGCGGGAGCGCAGCTGGTCAGTTATCAAAGCCCTGAAAACAAAAATATCTCACCTTTCGAAATCTCTGGTGCATATGGTCCAGTGTTGACTTTTAAAAAGCTCAATATTTCTGAGGAAAGATTCTTAAATATTGACTCCTGGGCCTATAGCTTAGGCGACTTAGAGCTATTTTAATATGATTGGTATTCTACTTTTACTGCCATTTCTACTCCTTTTTAATCAGGTTCTGTTTAATTGGTTTGAATTGAAGCATCATTTTTTCTCCAGTAAAAAAATGAATGTTCTCTTTTTATATCATCTACTCTTCTGTCTGATCTACTATACCTACGCCTCATTCAACCGATCCGATTCCCATAATTATTTTCGAAGACCTCAATACGGTGAGAACTGGTTTAATTATTTTGGAACTAGTACTACTTTTATCGATTTTTTATCCTGGCCCTTTATCAACCTTCTTAACTTCAATTATGAAATGATGATGTTGTTATATGGTTGGTTTGGTTATTTGGGGTTTATGTATGCTTACCTATTTTTCAGGGAAAACATACCCATTAAAATAAAGGTTTTTAAGCAAGTTGATTTTCTTACCCTCCTCCTTTTTCTTCCGAATATGCATTTCTGGACCGCTTCTTTAGGGAAGGGTGCTCCTATATTCCTGGGGTTGATGATGTTTGTCTATGCAGTTAAAGATTCAAAAAACAGATGGTTTACGCTTGTTATGGGATCCATAATAATATATTATATAAGGCCCCATGTTTTTTTATTTGTAGCCATTGGGACAGTGCTGGGATACATGACCGGTAGAGAAAAAATTTCCTTTGGAAGGAAATTTCTAATCTATTCCGCAATGGTAGGAGGACTTATACTTGCTGAAGATAGTATCCTTGCAATTGCCGGACTGGAAGGTTCTGAAGATCTCACAGAAGACTTCACGAACTTCTCTGAAAACAGGTCTGAATCTCTGAGTGAATCCGGATCCGGTGTCGATATGGCTTCCTATCCCTTACCCTTGAAACTTTTCACCTTCTGGTTCCGTCCACTTTTCTTTGATTCTCCAGGGCCTCTCGGTTTTATAGTGTCTTTAGAAAATCTGATTTATTTATTGCTCTTCTTTAAAATCCTTAAAAAGGATTTCATTAAGTTTTTAAAAAAATCTCCTATAAGCGTAAAACTGAGTCTAACGATTTTCTTTTTGACTTCTCTGGCTATGACATTCGTAATGTCGAACCTTGGAATTATTATGCGTCAAAAGTCAATGGTGATGTACTTCCTTTTCTTTGTGATCTATTATTACCTCGCTCAAAAGAAATACGACAGAATTATGCGGCTTAGGCGTTTGAAAAAGTTGCGAGAAAAGCAGATGGTATCTATAGAAGAAATTGTAACGGCGTAATGGGAAAAGAAAACGGGACATTAGTGATTTCGCTCGATTTCGAGTTGCTGTGGGGAATCTTTGACAAGGTTGACTGGCGAAATCGACAACAGTATTTTATCAATACCCGTAAGGTGATTCCCAAAATCCTGGAAGTCTTCGAAAAAAATCAAATCGCCTGTACCTGGGCTACCGTCGGGATGCTTTTCAACGAAAACTGGGAAGAATGGAGGGAAAATATTCCAAAGGAAGTCCCGGCTTATGTTAACCAGTATTTGTCGGCATACAAATATGGAAATCAGAACGCTGAAGAGAGCACTGAAAAGTATTGTTTTGCTCCAGATATTATTAAACAAATTGCTGCAACCCCTCGGCAGGAAATAGGCACCCATACCTATTCTCATTATTACTGTCTGGAGGAAGGGCAAGGCGCAGAAGCATTCAGGTTTGACCTTAATCAGGCCATATATATGGGGGAAAGATTTGATATTAAACTGGAATCCCTCGTTTTTCCCAGAAACCAATTCAACCAGGATTATATAAAGATATGTAGTGAAATGGGAATCACAAGTTTGCGCACCAACCCCTCAAACTGGTATTGGCAGAATACCCAGAAGGACAGTATTCAGCAGAAAATTTTCCGTACTGGCGATGCTTATATTGGCAGACCAGATAAGTCTTATCCCGTGATGGAGATCACTAGATTGGATGGAGATACCTTTGGCCATAAAGCGAGTAGGTTGTATCGACCTTATTCAGATAATGTGCTGCTCAATAAGTGGAGATTAAAAAGAATAATTTCGGAAATGACTTATGCCGCAAAACATAGAGAAATTTATCATCTTTGGTGGCATCCGCACAACTTTGGACAACATCCAGAGGAAAACATGAGAGATCTGAATTCAATTTTAGAGCATTATCAATGGTGCCATTCTGAATATGGGTTTAATTCCTTGAATATGAAAGGACTGAATGCTTTGGTAAATGAATGATTTGCAGATAAATACCTATCTCATAGGTGAAATAGGCCAGAATCATAATGGATCGGTCAACCTGGCGAAGGAGATTGTAGATCTGGCGGCAGGCCCCGTTGAGGACGAGCTGTTTCATCTGCCTCTGAAAGGAATGGACGCGATAAAACTGACGAAACGGGATCTTAAATATGAACTTTCGGCTTCTGCCTACAGGGAACCTTATAAATCGCCGCATTCTTTTGGAGAAACCTATGGAAAGCATCGGGAGGCACTGGAGCTGTCTGAGGAGGAACACCTGGAAATATTTACCTATGCGAAATCAAGAGGATTGGACGTCATTGAGACTTTATGTGCCCCGAGCTGTCTTTCCATTTTGAAATACTTCATACCAGACAGGCTGAAAGTAGCCTCCAGAGATCTTACCAACCTCCCGCTCTTAGGGGCAATGGCAGAAACCGGAATTCCAATGATCCTTTCCACAGGAATGGGAGGAAAAACAGAATTAGAGGAAGCTCTGGAGACCATTCTGAAATATCATTCGAAAGTATCCATACTTCACTGTGTTTCTGAATATCCCACACGCCCGCAACACGTAAATCTAAATACCATTCCTTATCTAAAAAAGCATTTTCCTCAGTTTCAGATTGGCTATTCAGACCATACTATTGGAATTGCGACACCCGTTGCTGCCGTAGCCTTGGGAGCTGAAATTATTGAAAAACACATAACAATCGACCGGAGCTTAAAAGGAACCGATCAGGCAGGTTCTCTTGGAAAAGATGGAGTTCGGAGGATGGTAAGGGATATTAGGCTATTGGAATTGTCTTTCGGGGCGAAAAATATCTTCATAGAACCTGCAGTATATTCTGCGAAGCAAAAGCTGGAACGCTCCCTCGCCTCCAATAAAGCTCTAAAAGCTGGAGATGTCATCTCGGAAGAAGATCTGCATCTCCTGTCGCCTGGCAATGGATATCGTTGGAAAGAAAGGCAAAAAATCATCGGCAGGAAACTGAAAAATGACCTTGGAGTAAACGAATTGATTCTTCCAGAAATGTTGGATCAACAAAAACAAAAGCAATGAAATATAAACTAATAGTTTCAGATATAGATGGGGTGTGGACCGATGGGGGCTTTTTTTATTCTTCGGATGGGGACGTCCTCAGGAAATTCAGTACCAGGGACAGCTATGGAGTCAAGCTTTGCCAATTGATGGAAATTCCAGTGTTGGTAATTTCGACGGAAGAAAATCAAATGGTCGAGAAGCGGATGGAAAAACTCCACGTTCGCTTCGTAAAACTTGGAATCAGAAATAAATTTCGAACCTTAAGCAGGTTTTGCCAAAGCCATAACATTAATTTGGATGAGGTTGCGTTCATCGGAGATGATATGAATGACTTTCATCTAATAGGAAAAGTCGGCTTTTTTGCATGTCCCAAGGATGCATATCCAAAAATACGTGAGAAGGCGGATTTGGTACTTAGGGCCAACGGAGGCGAGGGTGCCTTCCGTGAATTCGTGGAAAGATTATTTACCGGGGCGGATATTCTTGAAAAAGCCTACCAGAAATATATTGAGGAAGCTCTGGAAAAGTGAGACTTGAAAAATCATATTCAAAAATTTATAACGTCAGACATATTATTATCTTTGAGAACATCAACCATTCCGTCTACGTAATTGGCTAACAAGGGGAAACTTCAATTTTTAAAATATTTCCAGAAATACTTAGGATATCGGATATTCATTATCCTGGTACTTAGTATACTTGTCGGCCTCCTGGATGGGATTGGGTTGGCATTGTTCATTCCTCTTCTCCAGATAGCCGCCAATACTGGAAATACACCGCAGGATGGGGTCATTTCAGATCTGGTAATTAACTGGCTGGGTGTGATGCCCAGTCTCTTTAATATTCTTCTGCTTATTTTACTATTCTTCAGTCTGAAAGGAGTGATAAAATTTGTCGAAGGTTTTCTTCGCGTAACCTATCAACAGTTTTTTATGCGAAAAATAAGGATCTCCAACATTGAGAACCTGAATAGCTTCGATTTTCTTCATTTCTCAAAAGCTGATGTTGGAAGGATTCAGAACACCTTCAGTGGAGAGGTTGAAAGAGTAAACACGGCCTTCCGATTTTACTTCAGGTCCTTTCAGTATGGTATTCTGGTAGTTGTATATGTAATAATGGCTTTAGGTGCCGACGCATTATTTACCCTTTTGGTGGCCATAGGGGGAGTGTGCATAAATTTTCTGCTCAAGTTTTTATATACTCGAACCAAATATTTCTCAAGGAAACTGACAGTACAAAACCATAATTTCCAGGGACTCCTTATCCAGATGGTTACAATGTTCCGTTATTTGAAAACGACAGGGCTCAACTCCATCTATTCTGAAAAACTGAAGGACACTACTATTGGCCTGGAGCAGACTCAGAAAAAGATTGGAATCGTCGACACTTTGTTGAATTCTCTTCGTGAACCAATGATTATTTTTATTGTCCTGATCGCCATATACCTTCAGCTCGTCATTTTTGACAGGAGTATGGGTTTGATCATCTTCAGTTTGTTGTTGCTGTACAGGGCTTTAACCTTCTTTATGGCGATGCAGGAATCCTGGAACCTGTTCCTGGGGGTTTCAGGTTCCATTGAAAATATGGAAGCGTTTACCAAGGAATTGCAGGCTGGAAAGGAGGGAGTAGGATTGGAGGTGTACAATGGCCTTAACGAGAAAATCGTCCTGGAAAACGTTTCTTTTCACTACGGCACCACAAATGTGCTTTGCAACCTAAACCTTGAGATAAGGAAAAAAGAAACCATAGCCTTTATTGGGGGAAGTGGATCGGGGAAAACTACCCTGATGGGCATTATTGCCGGTCTTCTAAAACCTACTGAAGGAAAGGTATTGGCGGACCAGCAGGATCTCGAACAGCTGGATCTTAAAACTTACAAACAAACCATTGGATATATTGCCCAGGATACCCCCGTCTTCAATGACAGCATATATAATAACGTGAGCTTCTGGGCCAAAAAAACACCTGCCAATATGGAAAAATTCTGGAAGACAGTCCGGCAGGCGGCCCTGAGCGATTTCGTAAATGGCCTTTCAGAAAAAGAGGAAACACAGCTTGGCAACAACGGGATTAATCTAAGTGGGGGCCAAAAACAAAGGCTGTCCATAGCAAGGGAATTATTCAAGGAGGTGGAACTCCTGTTAATGGATGAGGCGACCTCATCCCTGGATGGGGAGACAGAAGCAATTATCCAAAACAACATAGATCAGTTAAAGGGCAGGTTCACCATCATCGTTATCGCACATAGGTTAGCCACCGTTAAGAATGCAGATAGAATTGTTATTCTCGAAAATGGAAAAATTCAGGAAATAGGTTCCTTTAACGAACTAATAGAAAAATCAGAGGAATTTCGCGAAATGATCCGTCTGCAAAACCTCTAAATACGACCTATGAAGATTTTCATTTCCGCAATCTATAGTTATGACAGTTTTGCAAGGGGAATAATGCCTGATGTGTTGCAGACGCAGATAGATCGGCATCCGGAGGCTGAAATTTATTATCTGACCAACTCCCATTCCTTTAATATATGTTATTTCAATTTGGATAAACGGCCGGAGCATTGTTATCGCTGTAAAACGGGAATCAAGAATACACTTGAGGAAATTCAAGGTCCCTTCCAGCATCTCCGCATTTCAGATCTCGTTTCCCAAGAAGACATAAATGAAGCCAAACGATTTTTTGCCAATGTTGAAAAAATCGATTTTCACCAGCAGTACGAATCTTTTGAGGTAGGGGCAGCGACTTTATCGACCTATATTTCCCGTACCCGCGATCGCGATCTTCTGAACGTCGAGCAGGATTTTGTCAAGGAACTGGCGGAAAACGCTTTGGCGCTTTATCTTGCAGCCAAACGCTTTATCAAAAGGGAAAAAATAGATGTCGTCTACAACTTCAACGGCCGGCACGGGTATGTCAGAGCCGTGATGAAGGCAGCAATGGCCAATGAAATTGACTGCTGGAATGTTGAACGCGCCCGCTTGGGTGGCTATCTCGAATATTTTAAGAATGTTCTGCCACATAACATTGCGGCCAAGAAGGCGCACATAGACGCCAACTGGAATGACCCTTCTGTCGAACTCGAGGATAAGAGAAGAATGGCAGAAGACTTCTTTAGGAGGCAAAGGGCCGGAGAAAGCGTTATTTTTCCTTCGTTTCTCAAAGGTCAACAGGAAGATCTACTGCCCGAAGAAGTTGATAAAAATCAATCAAATATTGTACTTTTCACTTCTTCTGATGACGAATTCGCAGCTATGGGCGAGGATTTCAGAAATCCTATCTTCGAGTCCCAATTGGAAGGAATTGAATTTTTGTGCGACCTCTTCGGAAAAAACATCTTACATAAGAATCTGATTATCCGGATGCACCCTAACTTAAGAGGATTGCACTACCCTTACGTTGAAAATATCCGCAAGCTCAACCAGAAATATCCCAATATTTACGTTGTTTTCCCTGAAAGCAGGATCCACAGCTACTCACTGATCGATATTTCAGAAAAGGTGTTGAGTTTCGGCTCCACTATCGGAATGGAAGCCACCTACTATGGTAAACCCTCCATTTTATTAGGTAAATGCTTTTTTTACTTTTCAGAGGTTGCCTATACTCCTCAGACCCGGTTAGAAATTGAGAGGCTTCTTTCCCGGGATCTTGAGCCCATGCCAAAAGAAAACACTCTCAGGTTTGGATATTATTATGTTGCAGGTGGGGTGAAAGCTGATTATTATTACGAAAGAGCCATAGGTGAAGGAATTTTTTTTAAAGGTAAAAGAATTCATACTTATAGTTTATTTCAGAGAGTCACCTCAAAATTAATTGAGGAATCCTATAATTTTTTCGGCCGAAGATTAAAATTTTAGTTGATGTCTAATTTAGATAACCATGAATTTGCGGCTTTTGTGATGACTTACCGACGTCCTCAAATCCTTATTTCAACCCTTGAAAAAATCCGCTCCCAAAGCTTTCCTCCAGATCTGATCCTTGTGATCGATAACAGCGAAGATCATAATACAGAAACGGCGATAAAAGCTTTTCCTGCTGGGGAAGTTGAATATTTCAGGGTAGGAAAGAATATCGGTCCTGCCGGTGCTGCCAGAATCGGATTGCAGGAATTGGCACATCGGGGTTATAATTGGATCTATTGGGGCGATGACGACGATCCACCTCATCATCTTCGGGACTTTGAAAATCTTTTAGGCAATATAACCGTTCTGGCCGTAAATTTTCCGAAGTTGGGGGTACTAGGAGGGAAGGGAGGCAAAGTGAATCGACTGACGGGCCGTGTAAGGGCTTTGACCAATAAGGAATTGGAAGTAGGGGAATTTATTAAAGTAGATTCCGTTCCCGGGGGTCACACCTTAATTGTCAATGCGGAACTTGTCAAAAAAGGAATACTACCATCAGAAAAATTATTCTTCGGTTTCGAAGAACTTGATTTTTGTCTCAAAGCCCAAAAAGCAGGTTATGAAATTGTCATATACGCCAAAGGCTGGCTGAAAATTCGAACAGAAGCTGGAAACATCAACAAAGGCTACCGCCCAAAGGCTTCTACTTTCGGAAATATTGAAACACTTTGGAGGGAATATTACAGCACCCGAAATCTACTCGCCATTTACTTTAGAAATGATTATTTTGCCGCTTTTACTTTCTGGATGATAAAGTCAATTGTAAAATCTTTTGCCGGTTTTCTTAAAGGGTATCAGTACGGTAAAAAGAATTTTTCTCTGCAATGGAAGGCCATTAGGGACTTTCCTAAGGTTTGATGTATCTTATGCCGGCAATCGCCAAAGGCAATGGTTCAAAAAAAAAATCTACCTTAGCCGTAAGAAGAAAAAAATGAACGAAACCGCTGATTTCAAAATCTTAGATTGCAGCCTCCGGGATGGAGGATATTATACCAATTGGGACTTCTCTTCTTCGTTTGTTCACACGTATTTAGAATGTTTAAACTCTTTACCCGTTGATTACATCGAAATTGGGTACAGGTCCAAACCCAAAGCAGGGTATCTTGGAGCTTATTTCTATTGTCCTGAATATATTATGCAGCAGTTAAAAGAGATAAGCCAAAAGAAACTGGTCATTATTCTCAATGAAAAAGATGTGGGGCCAAATAACCTTGAGGAGCTGTTGAAACCCTGTAAAGGCATCATATCAATGGTAAGAATTGCCGTGGCGCCTGAGAGATTATCTCGGGTTTCTCCTATTGCAGTTATAATAAAAGAAATGGGTTTTGAGCTCAGTGTCAACATTATGTACCTTTCTCAGTGGAATAAAGAAACTGTATTTCTACAGGAAATTAAAGGAATCGGAGAAATAGCAGATTTTATATATTTAGTGGATTCCTATGGAGGGATGTATCCGAAGGCAGTTGGAAACTGGGTGAGCTCAGTCGCTTCCTCAGTTCCTTGCCAGATAGGTTTTCATGCGCATAACAACATGGAATTAGCTTTGGCAAATTCACTTTCCGCAGCCGAAGCAGGTGCCGGAATAATAGATGCTACCATTGTTGGAATGGGCAGAGGTGCAGGTAATCTTAAGACAGAACTTCTATTGACCTCCCTTGAATCCCAAGGTAAAGTACAGGTGGATTACGACAGGCTTAGCCAGGTTGTTGATCAATTTTCAGAACTGCAAAAACAGTATCAATGGGGTCCCAATCTGGCCTATATGGTTTCAGGCGCCAATTCTCTTCCCCAGCAAGAGGTGATGGCCCAGCTGAATAAGCGGTTTTATACCCTTGGCAGCATCGTCCGGGGGGTCTCCAACAGATCAAAGGGAAAAAGAGACAATCTGCACCTCAGGGAATTTGAGCCGACGGAAAATTTTGAAACCGTTGTTATTGTCGGCGGAGGGCCTTCGGGAAGTATGGTGGCGGAAGCCGTCGGAAAACTGCTCATTTCCCGGCCCTCGAGCTGTATAATTCACTCCAGCTCCCGCAATGCTGCCGCCTTTAAAGAAATCGAAAACCATCAATTTCACTGCCTAGAAGGCAATGAAGGTCAAAGACTGGAGAGTGTGTATAAAAACTTGAAAGGAAGCAGTAAAACAGCAGTACTTCCGCCATTCCCGAGATCCATGGGAACCTATATCCCGAAAGAGCTTGAAGATAACGCGTACCAATTAAAATCCATTTCTTTTTCGGACCGGTTCACTGAATCTGCCACCGCCCTGGCTATTGAAACTGCCCTGAAACTTAAGGCCCAACACCTCTTTTTCGTCGGCTACGATGGATACGAAGGACACGTAACAAATTCCGAAATGGAACTTTTTATGGAAAACGATTTTCTTTTCGAAAGACTGAGGGAACTTCAGCTCCCTGTATTTTCCCTGACTCCTACAAAATATCCTAACCTTAGACAACAATCTATTTATACCCTTCTTTAGCTATGTCTTTTTCCATTTTCTTGCCGTCCCGAAAAGGCAGTGTCAGAGTGAAGAACAAAAACACACGGAGTTTTTCAGATATTGAGGGGGGGCTATTGGAGCTGAAATTACGGCAGCTTGCAAGAGTGAATGGGGTGGAGGCAATTGTTCTATCCACGAATGACGACGAATCCATCAGGATAGGCGAAAATCATCTCAATAGTTTGCCCTCCCTGAAGATAGTTCCACGCCCAAAGGAACTTTGTTCCTCCACTACAGATCTTTCCGATCTAATCGAGTACGCCGGAAACCTTTTTACCTCAGAAGATATTTTGTGGACCCACGTCACCTCCCCCTTCTGTGATGAATCTATTTATCAAAAAGCCATAGAAAAATATTCCCTGCTGGAACGGGATAAATTTGATTCACTGGTGGGGGTACAATCCTTTCAGAATTTCCTCTGGGACCCTGAAGCAAAAGTGATCCTGAACAAAAATGGGTCTACTCAATGGCCAAATACGCAGGATTTAAAGTGCTTGTTCGAAATTAACAACGCTATCTTTATCGCCCCTAGACAAACCTACCGGGAAAGAAGGAACCGTATAGGAGAGCGCCCATATTTGTTTACTATGAACAAAATTACATCCCTAGACATTGATGTCGAAGAGGATTTCACAATAGCAGAAGCTCTTTATGAACATCTTCCAAAATAAAAAGAACATCCTTTGGGATTTCGATGGTGTCCTGATAGATTCTGCGGTCATCCGAGAAAAAGGATTTGTAGAGGTCCTGGGGCATTTCCCCCAAAACCAGGTAAAGGAACTTCTAGACTTTCATCGAAGAAACGGTGGACTCTCAAGGTATGTTAAATTCAGATATTTTTTTGAAAATATAAGAAAGGAGGAAGTCGCAGAAGAAAAGCTTCTGCATTTTGCCGAAAGTTTTTCCCGAATAATGAGAAAAGAACTTACTTCAAGAAAATACCTGATTGCTGACTCCCTGGCCTTTCTCCAGCGAGAATACCGAAATTTCGAAATGCACCTGATCTCAGGTTCCGATGGAGATGAGCTGCGATATCTTGCAGATCAGTTATCAATAAAAGGATTTTTTCATAGTATCGTTGGTTCCCCTACTCCCAAAACTGAACTGCTGCGCATTCTAATGACGCAGCATGACTATTTTCCTTCTCAAACTGTCTATATTGGTGATTCTTTGAATGACTTTGAAGCCGCGGATGCTAATGGTATCTCTTTTTTTGGGTATAACAATCAAGACCTCCGCCCCTTTGGACAGGCTTACATAAATTCGTTTTCCAATGAAACCAGTCAATAGCCTTATAGGCCTAGCATTAATGCTTCGAAACCTGAAAATTTTCGAGCCTGAAGAAATTTTTGAGGGCAAGAGGGTAGCGGTTATTGGGGCGGCAGCCAGTGCCCTTGAAGAAGCGAATGGAGCCTTTATAGATTCGTTTGATATTGTGGTACGAATCAATAAAGCTCTTTTTACGTGGAATCCGGAACAGGAAAAATTTATTGGAAGGAGAACTAATGTTCTATTTCACAGTTTCTTTGAAAACCAAAGCAGTGGCGGTGGTCCAATAAATGAAATGGCATTTGCAGAATTTGGAGTGGAATATTTGGTTCAACCTCTAAATAATTACCCTGGACTGCGATCCCAGTTAAATTTTTACAAAAGGCACCTCCGGCCTGTCAAAACCTATGTACTTTCGAAAAAAAATTACAGGAGAATGGTTGCTGACTTTGGGGAATGG
>CBFGYW010000004.1:0-20687 GCA_965653085.1 uncultured Salinimicrobium sp. | reverse complement strand
CGTCATCGGTAAGGGAATCGGTGGTCCTCATACTGGTGATCAGCTTTATGGGCGTGTAGCTACAGGAGTCTGCACAAACGGGCAGTCCCAGGTTCGCCATGATGATCTGCAGGGATACCGTCCGTAGGAAGGTACTTTTGCCGGCCATATTGGCGCCTGTGATGATAAAGAATTCCTCCTTCTCGATTCCAAAATCATTGGCAATACGTTTTTCAGGATCAAGCAAAGGATGAGCGAGGCCCCTGGCTTCAGTGATATGGGAGTCGGAATTTAATTTTGGAAAAACAAAGTTGGGGTGGTTGAAGCTGAAGTTCCCAAGGCTGTTGTACGCATCGAGGAACTCAATTACTTCTACCTGGCTCCTGTAACTTGTTATCCACCTTTCAAGCTTGTATGACTGGCGAAGATCCCATAACAGAAAACCATTTCCAAGGACACCGAAGATCATGTTGTTCCGCTGGTCCAGGGAATCGATAGCCTTGGAAAACCTCTTCAGAATTACGGAAGCCTTTTGATCATTCAGGTGAATGTGGTTCCGTTTTTCTTTCAGGATACCGGAATGAAAAACTGCACCTTCAATGAGGCCCAGCAGCTGGTAATACTGGTGAAAGGTATCCTGCACCTCGCTGACGTGGGTGGAGAGCAGGTTGATCTTTTTCAGATATATCCCCGTGATGGCCAGACCGATGAAGAACCATGTGCCCAGCTGGATTCCTGTGACAACATCGAATATGAATCCTGTAATAAGGGCAATGGAAACGACGGAAAAAAGCCAGGGCAGCCACTTCATTATCTTCGGAACAAAAACACTGTAGTTCCTGAACCAGTCCAGGATCACCCGGGAGCCAGCTTTTGTTTTTACAAGTACCGCCAGGGCAGAGAAATTCTGTCGCCAGTCCGCCTTTTCGGCCAGTTCCTTAATGGCCTCCTGTTTTTCAGCAATCTGTTCGATGTTGTTTGCCAGCAGCAGGGCCGCCAGCCTTTTTGCGCCCTCGGCAAGGGAAGTGCGATTCAGATACTGGAAGAAGGAGCCTTTTCCGAAGAGGTCCACGTCCTGGCTGAAGGGATGCAGGGGATCCTCAAAGTCCATCCCGGCGGGAAGCTGGTGAAACTCCCTTTTCAGCACCTTCAGTTCGGTTTTATTGATACTGATGAGTTCCCGGAATTTGTCCCTTTCATATTTGAGGTCGCTGTGCCTGGAGACCAGATAGAGAAAAATGGCAATCCCCAGCAGCAGTACGGGCAGCAGGACGCTCAAGTTCCCCCAGAAATGGTAGATTACATAGGCGAGCGCCAGGAAAACCAGCAGCCTGAGGAGACTGGAGAAGGCGAGTTTTTTTGAGGCCGCCTCCAGGTGGCTCTGGTATTTGTGTATCTGGTATATATAAAATTCGGATGGACTGTTCATTAAAGCTCTTTTAATTCCTGTTGTAATTTCTTCGGAAGGCCCATCACCACGAGTTCATACGAATGGTCTATCAGCTCCTTCACCAGTGCCGGGGGCAGGGATTCCGCCTGTATGCTGTTCCAGTGGATCTTGCTCATATGATATGCCCCGGTTATGAGTCCGTCATGCTCTTCCCGAAGCTCCAGAGCCCTGTCGGGATCACATTTCAGGTTTATATTCAGCGGAACACTTTCCAGGCCAACGAGGGCGAACATTTTTCCCATTACTTTAAAGACAAGGGTATCGGGCCCGAAGGGTAGTTCCTCGGTGACGGCTTTGTGGGAGAGGCAGTAGTCTCTGAGAGCTTCGATGTCCATAATTTAAATTTTAGAATGACCTTTGGAATCCATTTTTCCAATCTCCCCCAGATGAGTGAATTTGAAGCCCTGTTCATATTTCAACCCATAGCCGAGCATCCGGTCGAAAGCTGAATGTGAAAAGAGGATGATTCCCAGCAGCTGGAGGTTCCGGTGGGCCAGGTAGATTCCAAGGATATATACCAGGATAGCTGCTCCCTTGTGGTGGAAAAGGTTATATAAAAAGGCGCCTGTTTTATTTCCTCCCAGATATCCTAACATTGAGAGATCGGGTAAAAAGAGCAGCAGGAGAAAGGTGGACCAATGGAAGTTAAGGAAGCTAAAGGCGTAGATCCCTAACAGGAACATTGCCAGTTCTTCAAGTTTAAGGGTTGTTTTCATTATTGTAATTATTCAGATTTATCATTCGGAACCTATCTTTACAATGCCCTCTATCTTTCCTTTTACTCAATTTTATATAATACCGGTTTGCTCGGCGTAGCATCGTTCTCGAAGGAGGCGATCTGTAAATTTAGGAAATATTGCCCATCATCAATCTTTGCGGGAACGTAGATCAATTCGGTGATAGTTGCGTCGTGGCGGGTGTTCTTTGGATAGTTCCAGAAGGCTTTATGTGCAAGCAGTCTGCCCTCATCCTTTTCCCTGTCGACTGAAGGAAGGTCAATCAGCAGATGCTTTATCCCGCATTCCCTGATGTATTTTGCAGCCTCTTCTTCCAGATAGGCCCAGTTTGTATGGGAATAATGCATGGAACGCTTAAAGATGCTGTTGGGCAGTGTCCTTATCACCAGAGCTTCCACCTCTTCTGCTTTTACCAGTTTCTCTATCTGCTTTGCAGTTATTACCAGATCCTCCCCCTTTTTCTGAGGTTCCACGGTAACTAGTTTTGCGAGAAAGAAAAAGTTTTTCAGGGCATCATTGATACTGTGGAATTCGGATGTAATATGTCCAACACATTCGGTATGGGTCCCGTGCCCATGGGGGTTGAAATAGATATTGTTGAAGTTGGTGGAGGCTCCCCGGCTTACTTTTCCAACCCAGTCTCCCTCCTTTACGGCTTCGATCTTCGGAGCCTGGAGGTACCAGGCAATGGGATTTTTTTCATCTCCACGAATGGTAAGGGATATATCCAGAGGCTGGCTTAGATCGATTTCAAAATTCCGTTTGCGGTATTCTATAGTGGTTTTCAGCATTTACTCAAATATCAGATAATTCACTGTCAGCCTGAGCTTATCAAAGGCTTGCTATGCCTCGACAGGCTCAGCATGACTGCTTTCTATTTCAAATCTACCAAAAACAATTCAGCAGCGATCCCATCGCTCAGAAATTTTCCTTTGGGAGAAATGAGAAGGGAATCCCCCTCCTGCTCCAGCAGACCATTGTTCAGGAAGCTGCGGGCCTCCCTTAGAAGATAGGTTTTATAATCTTCCCCGAACTTTTCCTGAACCTCGGTTAGGAGAATTCCCCATTTGGTTCGCAGACGGGTCATCACGTATTCATTATACCTGTCGGCAAGGCTTAATTCCTCCCGTTCTGCGGGCAGCTCCCCCTTCTCCAGGGCCTTTATATAAAGGGTATTGTTGCTGATGTTCCACATCCGGCTCTTGCCATCGAAGGAATGGGCTGAAGGGCCTATCCCCAGGTAAGGTTTTCCGAACCAGTAGGCGGTATTGTTCCTTGAAAAATATCCGGGTTTCCCGAAGTTGGAAAATTCGTAATTCTCAAAACCCGCATCCTTCAGGGTATGGATCATGATCTCGTAATGTTCCCGCGCTGCCTCCTCCTCTACGGGAGCTATTTTTCCCTTTTCGATCAGGCTCTTCAGGGCGGTCCTGTTTTCCACAGTAAGGGCATAGCTTGAGATATGGGGCACCCCGAGCTGCAGCGCAGTCTTCAGGTTCTCCTTCCATCGCTTGTTGCTCATTTTGGGAATTCCGTAGATAAGGTCGATGGAGATGTTGTCAAAATACTTCCTGGCGGTTTTAATCGATTCCAGGGCTTCCCGAGAATTGTGTGCCCGATTCATCATCTGGAGATCCTCTTCAAAGAAGGACTGCACCCCAATACTCAGCCGGTTGACAGGGGAAGCAGCCAGCATCCTGATATTGTCTTCGGTCAAATCATCGGGATTCGCTTCGAGGGTTACCTCCGCCTCTTCGGAAACGGAATAATAGGCATATATGGTTTCAAATATCTGCTTCAGTTCCTCTGAAGAAAGCAGGGAAGGGGTGCCTCCCCCCCGAAATATATGGTTTCCACAGGTCCCGGAATCTCATCCTTTCGTAGCAATAGCTCCCTGCAGAGGGCATCCACTAAAGGACCCTTTTTTTTAAGGGAAGTGGAAAAATGGAAGTCGCAATAGTGACAGGCCTGCTTGCAGAAGGGGATATGGATGTAGATACCTGGCATTATTTATTAAATTGAAGATTTGAAGATTTTCAGGTTATCTTCTTCGGATTCTGCTTTACAAATGCCTCCCATCCGGTATAGGATTTTCCTACTTCAACTTTTCCCGAATTGTAGAAATGACAAACCGCAGCAGCGAGTCCATCGGTAGCATCGAGGTTCTGGGGCAGGGTCTTCAGGCCCAGCAGGCTCTGAAGCATTCTGGCCACCTGCTCCTTGCTGGCACTACCGCTTCCGGTGATCGCCATCTTGATCTTCTTGGGAGAATATTCAGTAACGGGTATTTCCCTGCTCAGGCCTGCAGCCATCGCAACTCCCTGCGCCCGTCCCAGCTTCAGCATCGACTGTACATTCTTTCCAAAGAAAGGAGCTTCAATGGCTATCTCGTCGGGGTTATAGGTGTCGATCAATTCGATGGTCCTCTCGAAGATCAGCTTCAGCTTGAGGTATGGATCTTCATACTTCTGAAGGTGAAGCTCATTGAGCTGCAGGAACTGCATTTTTTTCCTGACCACCTTGATCAGCCCAAATCCCATGATGGTGGTTCCGGGGTCAATGCCCAATATGATTTTCTCAGTATCCAAAAGCTTCGTAATATTGCAGGATTAAATTGTCTGAACGAAAGAGGGCGCCGATTCCTGAAAAAACCTATGCGAAACCTATCGCACAAAGCTAATAAATTCCTGGTAGCAGTCCTTAAGATCGCAGTGGTATTGGCAGCATTATTTTTCATTGGTTACAAACTGACCTCCGATGAACAACTTGATTTCAACGCTTTTCTGGCTAAATTAGAAGAATTCAGGGTGTTTTCAGCACTAAATCTCGCAGTTCTTTTGCTGCTGACTTTCCTGAACTGGCTTTTCGAAATAAAAAAATGGCAGAAACTGAGCAGCGCCCTGAAATCCAACTCAGTTAGAAAAGCCACCAACGAGAGTCTCGCTTCCTTTACTGCAGCCATCTTCACCCCCAGTAGGATAGGGGAATATGGTGCCAAATCCCTGTATTATCCAAAAGCCGACAGAAAAAAGGTGATCTTCCTGAATTTCGTAGGGAATATGACTCAGCTCTTCGTGACCTTCGTCTTTGGAATCATTGGCCTCATTTACCTGTTATTCCAGGTAAAACTTCCCTTCACCGGAATGAATATAGGGCTGATCATCGCCCTGCTGTTCTCTCCCTTCTATATCTATTGGCTGGTGAGGAAATTTAACCTGCGGATCAAGGGTTACTCCTTAAAAAAGCTGGAAAAGTCCTTCAAAAAGATATCCAATGACATCCAGTGGAAAACACTGTATTACGCCGGCCTCAGGTATATAATCTTCACCCATCAGTTCTATTTCCTGCTGCTGGTGTTCAACGTGCAGCTGCCTTATTTACTGCTGATCTCAGCAGTATTCTCTACCTATTTCCTGGCTTCCCTGATCCCTACGATGATCATTTTCGACGCTGTGATAAAGGGCGGCTTCGGAGTCTGGATCTTCGGGTTTCTGGGCGTTCCCGAAATCGTGGTCCTGGTGATCGTCCTGGCGGTCTGGATCCTCAATTTCGGCCTGCCTGCCCTCCTGGGAAGTTACTACGTGTTGAAGTATAAGCCCGAAATAAGAAATCTGGTACATTGATCTGGGTCCTTGGCATAATCAGCTTATTTTATCTTCTGCTCCTTTTATTTCTGCTTTTCGGTTTTGGAAAACTTCCAGATTTTAAGATTCAGATAACAGAAACCACCAATTCCTTCTCGATTGTAATTCCTTTCAGAAATGAAAGCAGCAATCTTAAGCCCCTTCTCTCCTCTCTTCAGGTGCTGAATTACCCGCGAGAGGCATTTGAAATAATTCTCGTCAATGATAATTCTGAAGATGATTCTGAAGCTGTCTGCAGGAAATTCATCCGTGAGAATTCAGAATTGAAGGTAAAGCTTCTTAATTCACAGAGAATATCGGTTTCTCCTAAAAAGGACGCAATAAATGCCGGGATTGGGGAATCGCAGTATGAATACATCCTGACCACCGATGCCGACTGTACAATGCCAGTGGAATGGCTTCAGGCCTATAACAGCTTCATTGTAGAAACAGGCGCCGAACTGATCGCCGGGCCAGTGACCCTAAAACAGGAAAAGGGGTTCCTGAACAGGTTTCAGGAATTGGATTTTCTAAGTGTGCAGGCTGCAACCATGGGAGCGTTCGGAGTGGAGAAGCCCATTATGTGCAATGGAGCTAACCTGTGCTATCGGAAAGCTGGTTTCCTAGACGTCAAAGGCTTTGAAGGCAATGAAAACATTGCAAGCGGGGATGATATTTTTCTTTTGGGAAAATTCGGTTTGGCGAAAAAGAAAACTGCCTTTTTAAAATCTCCCGCAGCGATAGTCAGCACATCCCCCCAACCCTATCTTCGGTCCCTGCTCTCACAACGGATCCGTTGGGCAGCAAAGACCTCTGCCTACGAAGACCCCTTTGCAAAAATGGTGGGAGTAGCCGTCTTTTTAATGAATCTAGTGCTGGTTCTTACGGTGGTGCTTTTCGCCTTTGGCTTTGATGTGAAACAGGCACTCCTATTATCCTTTCTTATAAAATTCAATGCGGACTTCCTGCTGATCTATCGGGGAGCCCATTTTTTCGGAAGGGAGAGATCTATGAAAAGCTACTTCTGGGCCAGTCTGCTCTATCCTTTCTTCAGCACTTTTATAGGAATATTTTCACTTTTCTCGGGCTATACCTGGAAGGGCCGAAGCTTCAGGAAATAAATTCCCTCAACTTTTTTTAGTATCTTTAATTACCTACAGCCCAAAACCATGCTGAAAAACGGATTACCACTGATCATTTTTTTTCTGCTCTTCTCCGCCCGGACCCTGGGGCAGGAGGTTTTTATCATTGAAGGCGACACCCTGAAATTACAGCGGGAAGTAAAGGGAACCCTTAGTCTTTACTATTCCATGGAAGATCCTGATTCCAGATATTTTGTTCAGAAAGGCAAAAGGATGGTAGAGCTTAAGGAGGAAAAGATCGATGGGGTACCCCGGTTTAAAATCCAATTAAAGGAGCTGACTGCAGATGCAGAAATGGACGTGATGGACGTGAAATTTGAGCTCTACAGCCTTAAATATTTCACAAATTTATACAACGCCAAGGTTCAGGAGGATTATACCTATAATGCTTCCACAGATAATATAAAGATGCGGCTGGGCCTCTTTACTGGAATCTCCAATAATGTCTATACAGATAATCCTGAGAACATACTTTCACCTGTCATAGGGATAGAATTTGAGATCTATGACCCCAATCTGGCTCCCAGGCATTCCGCTTTCCTGCATCTGCGACAGTCCTTCAAGAGGGATGTATTCCGCTATACTTCTACCCAATTGTCCCTCAACTACCGATTTAAGGTCATCAGGATGCGCGACCTTGATTTTCATATAGATGCCGAACTTGCAAACCTGATGTATTCCATCAGTGAAACCGAGATATCAAATGATGCCGGAGAAATTACTGAAATAAGGGAAGACCGCGGCTTTTCCTTTACAGCTCCCCTAAGCTTTGGGATGGGGGCCGATATAAAAATTACCGAGAACGGGTATATTACCCTGGGTTACAACGATATTGTTTCAATAGTCCTCGACGGAAACGGCGAATTCCCCCTGGACTTCACCATAGGTTATAAATACAATCTCTAGAATCTATAGATTACTCTGCCTCGATGACTATCGGCATCTTGAACTTGGTAGCAACGGGAATTCCTCTTTTGCTGGCTGGTGAGATCTGTGGCAGGGAATCGATGCTTTCCTGCACCCATCTTTTGATCTTTGGCAGATGGTGTATCACGACAGAATCTATTTCCACGGAATCTATTGTGGGTGCCCCTTTATCGGAAACTATGAGATGTAGCATAATGGTATCGTGCAGGGCCTCTGTCACTACGGGCTGCTTCTGTTCCAGCCTGGCATATACATAAGAAGCGACCTTATTCCTGAAACATTCCTTGGCAGCTTCCTCTTCCATTATCTCTTTGCATTCAGCAAAAGCAGGATACTGGTCCACCTCGTGCCAGTTAAGCTCCTGCCGCTCTTCGGAAAGGATTTCTTCAGTGGTGACCTTTTTGGTTTCAAAAAGGTCACAGCCAGTGAAAAAAGGTAAAAAAAGCAGAAGTAACAGTCTTTTCATTCAGCTGAATTGAACTTGTAGATCCAAAAATAGTGAATTAAAGCAGCCTGTGAAAAATAAATTGGCTGAACTGTGGCAGAAGCTCATTTGCCCTGACTCAGATGCAACTTCTCCCTCAGCTCCCTTTGTCTGTGCTCCGCAAAACCTATCATGGCCTGCTGTCCTCCTGCCCTGAATTTCTCGAGATACTCCCCGTAAAAGTCGATTTTGGTCTGTAGATCCTCGTAGTAATTATCTGCTGCAATGGCCCTTTCAAAAAGGGCCCTTTCGTTATCAGGGTTCTCTTCCAGGGCCCTGTCGAGATATTTCAGAGTATTTTTATAATCCTTCTTTTCCTTATAGGTAAGGGCAAGACTCAGGTATTCTGAATCCAAAATCGGGGTCTTCAGGAGAATGGACTTCAGCAGATGCTCCTCCGACTTATCCAGTTCACCCGTGAGGGCATATAACTTCCCTAGGCTGAAATGGTTCTCTGCCTCATTCTGTTCATACCGCAATGCCTCAAGGAAAGCCTCTATTGCCTTGTCGTAGTTCCGTAAATGGTACAGACTTTTCCCCAGACTGGAGTAGATAAACTCGCTCTCCTCTCCCAGTTCCAGCAAGGAACTGAAATTTCTGGCAGCCAGCTCATATCGCGCCTGGTGGTAATAGGTCTGGGCCAGCAGGGAAAGGAAACCTGGACTTGCAGGATGATGTTCAAGTCCCTGAAGGGCATATTTTTCTGAAGTAGGGAATTTTGCATTTCTCAAGGCATTTTTGGCTATCTTGAAAAGGGCCTGTTGATGAGATGGGGACAATAATACCGTGATGTAATAAGAATTTAACGCGCTGCTGTCTTTATTCTTTTCCTTGACCAGCCCCAGGCGATAGTGGAAACTGGAATTTTTGGGATACCTTCGGATGAGGCCTGTGAGAACGCTGTCTGCCTTCTTTAACTCCCCGGTTTTTTCCAGCAGGCCCGCGTATTCCAGGAGTGGAAGCACCTTTTCCTCATTCTTCAGGAGTAGCTTTTCATAATATCTCTTCGCTTCCTTATGCTCCCCTTTTGCCTGATAGGCCCTTGCGAGCCTTAGATCCACCGCCTCAGTGGCTGGGGAGATCTCCTGTAAGGTGCTGATGGCTTCACTGTAGTTTCCTACCGTATACAGACTGTCAGAAATGCTTAAAGCCGAAGTCTGGGCTCCGGCTTTAAGTGCTGCTAAAAATAGAAGTGGAATTATTCTTTTTATTGTCACCTGAGGAATCTTTTATTCTGTTGAATCTTCTTTTGTCGGAATGTTTATTTTTATGGGAAGGGAATACAATACCGCAACAGCTTCTCCCCTGTGTTTTCCGGGTTTCATCTGAGGCAGGGAGTTGATCACCCTTTCGGCTTCAGCTTCGAGTTCCGGTACCGGCCCTCGTGCCTGCTGGAATTCCACTTTTCCATCCTTTTTTATTTTAAACAGCACATACACCTTGAGCATTCCTGTCAGCCCCTGTTCTTTTGCAATTCCGGAATTGAAATTCCTGTTCACGTGGGAGGTAAGTTTCTCCACCAGACAGCTTTTTGCAGCATTGTTATCGGATATGCCTTCGCAACCTGGATAAATAGGCGCTTCCTCAATCAGCATAAATGGAACATCCCCCGCAACCGGCTCCATTTCAACACTCGTCCTGGTAATGCTGGATTTAATGATTTTTCCGTTGCTTTCATTTTTGGAATAGAAGATCCTGTTTGTCCCGTCTGTGACTACCACCTCCTCATAGATTGTACCCTTTTCCAGGCCTCCCAATGCTTTAGCAACCTTCTCCTGCTCCTCATTTGTCTGGTTTTCCACCTGTCCTACCTTTATTACCAGTTTCGTGTCCTCATCAGCTCCGGTTTCCTGAGCGAAGGAAACTATTGAGAGCATAAGGAACACCACCGGAAACAGAACAAGGAACTTCAATTTTGTGATCGATTTTGATTGTGTTTTCTGTAACATGACTATTCGTTTTTTAATTAATGAATGATTGAAAAACTGATTGATGAAAGAAATATCTTCGGTATTAAATGCAGTGTTCAGAAGCTGCTGGTAATAGGTTTTCTTCTCCAGCGTTTTCACTACTCCGGCATCAGCCATAAATTCGTGCAGGGCAGCTATCTTCTGCTGATAGATGTAGATAAGTGGATTAAACCAGAAGACGATCCTGAGGATTTCAAAATATACAAGATCGTAACTGTGCTTCTCCAACACGTGCACCTTTTCGTGTGAAAGGATCTGTTTCCTCTCCTCCGCCGACAGCTGGTCTCCCAGAAAGATGGTATTAAAGAAGGTGCAGGCCAGGTTGGAATCAGCAACTTCAATTATCCTCAGGCCTGATGTATCGGAAATCAACCTATTCCGGAACAGGTGTCGCAGGACCATATATTTCCTGATAAACAGCAGCAGACTCAAAAATGCTCCCACAGCATAAAGAAGGTACCAGGAAATAAAGGCATATGATTCTGTAGAGGCTGCAGAAATTCCTTCCGCCATCTCCCCTGTTCCTGCTGGCTTGCCTACTGCAACTTCGGGAAGAGGAACAAAGCTGGCTTTAGGAATAATTTCAGAAAGCCCCTCGATGTTCATAAGAGGTAGCAGGCATGCCAGTAATGGAGTTACAATTAAATAACAGCGATTATGGCTGAAGAAGGTTTCCTTTTTCAGCAAAAGCTCGTAAACCAATAGAAAAATCAGCTGAAAAAGGATCGTCTGTAGAAGGTATTGTAACATCAGTTGGGCTTTTTATTAATTTCTTTTAATATATCTTCCAGTTCCCTGGTGTCGAGATCATTCTTTTTTACAAAAAAGGAAACCATACTTTTAAAGGAGCCGTTGAAATAATTGTTCATCAGCTTGTTCATGCTTTGATTGCTATAGGTCTCTTTTTCCACCAGGGGAAAATAGAGATATCCCTTTCCCTTCTTCTCATGGTCTACGAACTCTTTGTTTTCAAGTATTCTCACTATGGTGGATACTGTATTGTAGGCCGGTTTGGGTTCGGGCATCTCATCAATGATCTCTGCAACATTTGCTTTTTGGAGCCGCCATAGAATCTGCATTATCTCTTCTTCTGCTTTGGTCAATTGTTTCATCGGATATCTCAACTTATTTCAGCTAAAATAAACTAATACTTTAGTTTAACCTAATACTTTAGTTATATTTTATGTTTTAATTTTTATCTTCGTGGAAGACCAACCCCAAAACCATGGACCTGATCCTCATTGCAATTTCCCTTATTTTACTGATTACAGGCCTTCTGGGAAGTTTCCTCCCTGTGCTGCCCGGCGTTCCGGTAAGCTGGCTGGGACTGTTACTCCTGCACTTCACCTCCGCCATACCTATGAATTATACTTTTCTCGGTATCACTTTAGTTGTCACCATTGTGATCTTCATACTGCAATACACCATCCCGGCTTATGGCACAAAGAAATTCGGAGGCAGCAAATACGGAATGTGGGGCGCAACCATTGGGCTGATTGTGGGAATTTTTCTTCCTATTCCGGGAGGGATCCTGATTGGTGCCTTTGGAGGTGCTTTCGTAGGAGAACTGTTGAATAAGAGCAGCTCTCAGGTGGCTATGAAAGCCGCCTTTGGATCTTTCCTCGGACTTATAGCTTCCACCTTTATGGAATTCGTTGCAGCCTTCTGTTTTCTGCTCCTCTTCTGTTACAAGATCTGGGAATACAGAGAAGCCATCTTTTAGGTGTCAATAATCCTGAGTAGCATATCAATTTCTACAAAAAAATAAAAATCGAAAAGCAGTATCCAATTTTTTTATCTTTACTATTAGAGCCGAAATGTTTACCGAAAATTCCCTAAAGCCCCACCTTAATGGATTTTAAAGTTGTTATAGTCGATGATGATTCGGTAGTCCTCTTTTTACATAAGGTTCTGATCGACCGAAGCATCCTCCCCTCTCCCGTGGGCAGCTTCAAAAATGGCAAGGAGGCTTTGGAACATATTTCCGCTGATGGGATCTATGAAACCCCTTACCTGGTACTGTTGGATATAAATATGCCGGTGATGAATGGCTGGGAATTCCTGGATGAGATTCAGAACAAGGATTATAAGGATAACATCTATGTCGCTATGGTAACTTCATCAATTAACACCAATGATATAGAACATGCCAGCAAATACCCACAGGTCATCGACTATCTGGAAAAACCACTTCGAAAAGAGGCCTGTGAGGAACTGTATGAGAAAATGAAGGAAAAACTGGATTAATAGGAATCCGGAAGACAGAAAAATGCCCTACTTCGGAAAGTAAACTCCCACAAATCGATATTAAATTCCGACACCACCTTCATAAAAGGCATCATTACGTTCAGTTTATGATTTTTTTTAAATAATTCTACCCTTAAAGCTCTAAATTAGGGTGTAACTAATTAAAAATCAATAATATGAAACGTTATGTAATCATGCTAATGTTACTTTTCCCAATAAGTGTATTTGCACAAAATGAGGTTGATTCCACGGCACCATTGCTTCTGGAAGGAGCAAATTTCTTTGTCTGTATCATAGCCGGGGTACTGCTAGCCATCGGTTTCCAACTCCTTCTTACCGTGCTATCAGTTGCAGCGGGAGTAACTGCCATTCCCGAATTGGACGAATCTCACCACAAAAAACATCATTCCCATAATGATCACGACCATGACGATGATGACGACGACGGAATGAACCTGGGGCAGAAAATATCCACAGGATTAGGAGCCTGGACCATGATCACCACCTCCATAGCCCTCTTCTTCGCCAGTATGCTGGCAGTAAAACTGGGGCTGGTAGGTGCCAATTTTATCGGTGCAACCCTCGGATTGGTCATCTGGGCAGCTTTCTTTATGGTTATGACCTACCTTGAAATGAGCGCTGTCTCTTCCCTTATTGGCGGAATGGTCTCTACAGTCAAAGGGGGATTATCCTCTGCATTTTCAACTTTCTCCAGCTCCGACGCGAGTAAGGCCAAAGATGTGGCCCGCACAAGTGCCAAGGCCCAGGCCAAGGAGATGAGGAAACAGTTCGAGAAGCTGTTTCAGACCCACGATGTGGATAAAAAAGTTAATGATTACGTGAAGCAACTGAGACCTCAGCACGTGGATATACATCAGATCAAAAAGGAAATTAAAGACCTGCTCACCCATATCCAGGTGACTGAAAAGGCAGATTTTGACTACCCAAATTCAGTAAAAAGACTCATTCTTGAGGAAGCAGATAAAAGTACAATGTCCAGGGAAAACAAGCAGGCCATCAAGGATCACGTGAACAGCCTGAAGGACATTGCAAAAGAGGATTCCTCAAAGGAAGAGAAGATCAAAAAAGGAATTGAAGACCTCACCCACGCCGATCGGGAGAAAATAGACATGTACCAGCAGAAGGTGATAGCTGCCCTGAGAAACACCAATAAATATGAATTACAGCCTGAAACCCTGGAACAGGACCTCATCCAGATCCTCAATGAACCAGGGGAAGCCAGCAATATCATAAAAGCAAAAGCCAGTGCCATTGACAGGGATACGCTCATCAAAATCATGGCTTCGCAGAACATGGAAGAAAGTGAGGCAGAGAAATATCTTAGCAAGGTAGAAGGGGTTCTGAATAAGGTGAGTGCCTTCTTTGGAAATACCAGCAGCTCTGCTTCTACAAAAAGTGCGGATATTAAGGCCAGGGTAAGGAATATGTTTTCAGGCGGAAGCACGACCCACAACCTCAACAGGATCTATTCCGATTTCACCCATATCTTCCAAAGCTCTGCAGACGGTACCAACATCAAATACAAGCTGAAACATTACAACAGAGAGCAGCTGACAGATCATATAATGATGGAAACCAGTTTAAGCAGAATAGAGGCTGAACCTATTGCAGATAAGATCGTGTCAGCAAGGGATACAGTACTTAACAAGGCGACCGAAGTAGAGGCAATGGTCAATGAGAAAATGGCAATTGCAAAGCGTAAGAGTATGGAAGCCGCAGAAGAAACGAGAAAAACAGCAGTTACTGCAGCCTGGTGGCTGGTAGCTACCGCAATTCTTTCCGCAGCCGCTTCAGCAGTGGGGGGAATGCTGGCCCTGGAAGGTTGGTTCGTCTAAAAAGAAGAATTATCTATAATGAAAAAGCCGGTTGGAATCCCAACCGGCTTCTTTATGGATAAAACCAATGTCTGCTTTATCCATCACACCTATGCTGAAACTACGAATTAAAAGCTGTAACAGGTGCTTTATCCCTTTTAACCAGGAGGGCATCAACAGAATACTTCCCACTCCCCAAAAGGAAAAACACTACGTAAGCCAATAGGTAAAGTAATCCCATCTCCTTAACTGCATATGGATCTGCGGCATGGATCATAAAGACCGCAATGACCATAGTGACAATTAATGGAATTGAAGCCAGTCTTGTCCCAAGACCTACAATAATTAAAATTGAACATAATACCTCTGCAAACACTGCAAGGACCAGCGAAAGCTCAGCGCCCATTCCCATTACACCGGGAAATTGGATTGGTCCTTCGCCAAACAACATCATCAGCTTTGGAAGCCCGTGAGTCAGCATGGAAGCCGATATACCAACCCTGGCGATCAGTAGGGCCAGGTCTAAATTAGTAGGATTAGGATCTATTCTGAAAAACTTTTTCATTCTATATATTTTTAAATTGATTGTTTTCTCTTTTATCTAGCCAATCTTCACTGAAGTCATCGTCAGTGACCCGGCTACTGCTTTGTCGTTGAAGAACGACACCTCATCTTTAGCTCCCCTTATTCCCAGGGTGTAAAGCAAAGGCATATAATGCTCAGGAGTAGGGATCGCCAGCCCGGCCTCTCTCCCCAGAAGCTGATAATTTATCAGAGGATCATAATTCTCCTCGACTATATGTTTTTTAAACTTCTCATTTAATTCCAGGACCCAGCCATACCCATATTCAGGTTCGTTGATCTTGTCCCACGCCATCATTCTCAGGTTATGGACCATATTCCCGCTGCCAATGATCAGGACTCCTTTCTTCCTGAGGCCTGACAGTTCCTTTGCAAGTTCAAAATGATATTTCGGACCCTTGGTATAGTCAATGCTCAGCTGAAGTACCGGAATCTCTGCTTCAGGATACATATGCCTCACAATTGTCCAGGTCCCGTGGTCCAGTCCCCAGTCGTGATCCAGTTCCACCTGCGTGGAAGTGATAAGGGAGGCTGTTTCTTCTGCAACCTTCCTGTCTCCGGGTGCTGGATACTGAACATCAAACAAAGCCTGCGGAAAACCTCCAAAATCGTGAATGGTCTTGGGAAAATCCATTGCGGTTATGCGGGTTCCCTGACTCAGCCAGTGCGCCGAAACGACCAGCACAGCTGAGGGGGTCGGAATTTCTTCAGCCATCTTCCTCCAACGTTGACTGAACTGGTTGTCCTCGATCCCGTTCATGGGAGAGCCGTGCCCTATAAATAGCACTGGCATCAAGGTTTCCTGTTCCTTTAGATTCTGCGTAAAAGTGTTGAATGATGATAAATTTCTCATGGCTACATTTAATTAAGCCGGCCCTGGAGCTGAAGTATAGCTGCTCCAGGCACCGGCATTAACTGTTCTTTCTTTCTTGTATCAGAACCCGACAGAATCTAGATTGAGGTCAGGCCCGAGGCCGCCTTGATTAGGCCTGCTTCTTGAATTCTCCGTCAACTTTGATCTTCACCTCGTCGCTAAGAACTGCTTCCGGGAAACCGCTTCCAAAGTTGAAATCAGATCTCTTGATGGTACCAGTTACCTGGAATCCAGCAGTCGAACCTCTTTCGTTGGTGATGGTTCCTCGGTGCCATACATCAAGAGTTACAGGCTTGGTCACTCCGTGGAAAGTAAGGTCTCCGGTTACTTTATATTTTCCTTCACCGACTTCTTCAATCTTGTTGCTTTTAAAAGTCATTGTAGGGTAAGTTTCCACTTCAAAGAAATCAGCGTTTCTAAGATGGTTATCCCTTCGCTCGATTCCTGTGTCAACAGAATTCACATCGATGCTAACATCAAAAGTGGCGTCGCTGAAGTCTTCTTCAGAAGCTACGATGCTTGCATCGAAAGTGCGGAAAAGCCCTTCAATTTCCGAAATTCCAAGGTGCTCAATTCCGAAGGATACCTGTGAATGTGCCTTATCGGCAGTCCAGGTGGTTTGGGCAAAAATACTTGTGCTTAAAAAAGCGAATAATACAAATGAGAATACATTTTTCATGTTTGGATTTAATTTAGGTTACTTGTTAATATTAATTAGTGGATATGAATTTAAATTAATTTTCAATTGATCAGTCACAGGTCCCATCGGGGGAACAGGAATCTCCTTTGGAGATGATCAGGGACGGATTGGCTGCAGAATACTCTTCCCAGGCCTTTTCAAGGGTCTGCAAGAAGGCCTCTGAAGGCTGGGCACCCGAAATACCATATTTGTTGTTGAGCACGAAAAAGGGCACTCCCTGCACTCCTATGTTCCTGGCTTCCATCTCGTCCTGCTTTACCTCATATTCAAAAGCATCCGATGCCAGCATCTCTGTCACCTCTTCTTTGTCCAGACCAATGGATGTACCTATCTCTGTGAGGACTTTCTTATCATCGATGTTTTTCTTCTCAGTAAAATGAGCTTTAAAAAGGGCTTCCTCTATCTCATTTCCGAGGCCTTTGGATTTTGCCATCTGGATAAGCCGGTGCGCGTTGAATGAGTTTGCCAGTACAGCATCTTCCAGGTGAAAGTCCAGTCCCACCTCTTTAGCCATATTGGTAGCGTGGCCCAGCATCTGTCTTGCCTGGTCCTTATTCACCCCTTTTACATTTGTGAAATATTCCAGGGTGCTGGTTTCAGGATCCGTCTCAAGATTCGGGTCCAGCTGATAACTGTGCCAGATCACCTCAACCTGATCCTTATGCGGAAAATTCTCCAATGCACTTTCAAATTTCCTTTTTCCTATATAACAGAAGGGACATCTAACGTCCGACCATATGTTTACTTTCATGATAATTCTGGTTTACTATTTCTAACTATTTTTATATACCACTTCATATCCGGCTTTCCCCATCACCTCCGCCACTGTCTCCAATGCCTCGGTATCTTTGGCCGAAAGCTCTGCCTTCATCCCCTTGGAATCCACTTTCACGCTTACTATCTTCGAGAATGGCAATTCCTTTTCCAGATCTCCGATCCTGCAGACAAAGGATGAGGTGTTGTCTTTATGTTCAGTAGTGATCAGAAGCAGGATCTTCTGGGTCGCCACCTCCTTTATCCTTCTCAGCAGCTCCTCTTCAATAGCCCCCGGATCTACAAAGGCAATGATATCGGCCTCCCAGCAGGTTTCCTTTACGCAGTTTGCAACTTCTATTTCGGCTTCATTCTCCTCATCTTTCAACTGCTCCACAAAATCCTGAATCATCTCTTCTTCATTGTATAGGAACAACAGGCGAAGTTTTCCTTTAGCCATCTTTTTCATCAAAACAGGGCAATTTTTCCCCGCACCTCCTATAAATGCTATTGTTTCCTGTACTTCCATCTTCTTCAGTTTTGATAATACAAATTTACCACCTTGTTTACGCCGGTGCATTGATGTATGTTATTAAATTTTGTTGATCTAGATCACCTTTTTTTCCTAACAGAATTCAGGAAAACTTCACCTGAATATAAGATTGTTGGCCTGCTCTATTTCATCCTGCGAAATGGTATGGGGGCGGTGATCGTACACCTGTTCGGTAACCACGGCATTCATCTCCTCCAGGATATCGGTGGTCGCCTGAACCCTTTCCACAGGAACGTGCGGATCGGGATTCCCGGTGCCTATAAAGATGGGAGTTTTCATAAAATCTCCGTGATACCTCGTCCTGTCGATCTTCTCCCCTATCAGCCCTCCCGTAAAGGCTGCAATTCCACCGAATTTCGTTGCATTTCGAGCAGCAAATTCAAGGGTAAGACAGGCTCCCTGCGAAAAACCGAGCAGGTAGATCCTTTCGGTATCTATGCCTTGTGCGGTGATGGTATTAACGAGATCTTCGAGAATTCCAATTCCTGAAGTAAGCCAGGGCTCATTCTCCTGCACTGGTGCCATAAAGGAATGCGGATACCAGGTATGATTGGTAGCCTCCGGGGCTAATAGGGCATACCCCTTGACGTGGAGGTAGGATGCCAGCTGAAGGATGTCTTCAGCATTGGCTCCCCTTCCGTGAACCATTATAAGTGCTTTCTCAGCATCACTGAGATTGACCCCTGCGGCGGTAATATTCTTTACGTGCATCCTTTTCTGAATTAGGTTGAACTCTATTTCGTGGAACAGGCCGTGGCCTGGCCTTGAATCATTACTGCTTCAGTTCCGGAAGCAGCCTTTCTATCTGCGCTCTTGCAGCTTCATATTGCTGCGGTAATTTCAAATTGCTGCCAAGTTCTTCCACCGGCTCATCTACAGAAAATCCGGGATTATCTGTGGCGATTTCAAACAGCACCCCTCCCGGTTCCCTGAAATACAGGGAAAAGAAATAGTCCCGGTTTATCTTCTGAGTGATGTTCAGCCCTCTCGCCTCGATCTTCTTCCTGAAAGCCATCAGTACCTCCTCATCCTTTACCCTGAAGGCAACGTGGTGATTGGTACCCCCGGCATTTATTCCCGGTCCCGCATTCGGAAGTTCAAGAATATCCACTATTGCTGCATTTTCAACAGAATTTGTAGCATAGCGGTAGCGGTTTCCCTCCTGCTCCTGCAGCTCGTACTCAAAAACCTCAGTAAGTATAGCTGCTGTCGCACGAAAATCCTGTAGCGTCAGGGTCACTGAATGAAAACCTTTTATCGCAACCTCCGACTTTATCTCCCCGGTTTCCCAGGCAGGCCTGGAATCTTCGGTCTTCGAAACTATCAACAGCAGGTCCAGCCCATCAGGGTCTCTGAAAGGAAGATATTTCTCCCCAAACCTCTCGCCTATTTCTCCGTGTTCCACTTCCAGCTCCTCAAAGCGTTTCTTCCAGAAGTCCAGACTGGATTCAGGGACGGAATAGCCAATCTCAGTGGCCATTCCCGTACCTGTTTTCCCTTGTTTTACTCTGGGCCATGGAAAAAATGTGAGGATGCTTCCCGGAGTACCCACCTCATCTCCAAAATAGAAATGATAGGTCTGCGGATCGTCAAAATTTACGGTCTTCTTCACCATCCTGAGCCCCAGGACCTTCGTATAAAAGTCGAAGTTCCTTTGGGCATCTCCCGCGATGGCAGTAATATGATGAAGTCCGAGGATCCTGTTTTCCATGATCAGCCTTATGCTTGTCTGATGAACTGAACCTCAGCAACCATCTTCACCTCGTCACTCACCACTACGCTTCCGGCTTCGGTAACCTGACTCCATACCAGTCCGAAATCTTTACGGTTTACCTTACCCGAAACAGTCATACCAGCCTTGGTCTGTCCATATCCATCAACCACGGTTCCTCCAAAATCAACATCCAGGGTGATGGGTCTTTCAGTACCACGCATTGTAAGGGTTCCGGTGATTTTACTATCTGAAGAATTAAAGGACTGTGCTTTGAATTCAATGTTTGGATGCTCTTCCGCAGCAAAGAAATCAGCCGATTTCAGGTGCGTATCCCTTTGTTCATTATTGGTATCGATGGAATTCACATCGGCTTTAAAATCTATTTTCTGAACTGATCTAAATTCGTCATCCTCAGTTTCTGCATGCCCGTTGAAAACCTTAAAAGATCCGGTAACGGTTGAGATCATAAGGTGTCTTACTTTAAAAGTCACTTCACTGTGCATAGGGTCGATCACCCATTTGATACTTGCCATAATTAATTGTTTTTTAGATTAATATTTATAGGACAAAATTACGGGGGAGGACTGCCTTAAAACGATGACTTAAGATAATAAATAATTGTGACTTAGGTCACACCGAAGTCGGGAATTGAGGTGGGAAATGCAATAATTTGAAGCTTAGGTGGCAGGGGATCAGGAGTTTGAAGCGATCTGACTTCTGATCCTGCTAAGGGTTTCCCTGGTGATCCCAATATAGGAAGCTATCATATGCTGGGGCACCCGCTGTACGATATCGGGGAATTCCTTCAGGAGGCGGTTGTATTTCTCCTCCGCTGTCTCACTGAAAGATCCGATAAGCCTCCTCTGGGTGGCGATAAGGTTGTTCTGAATAAGAATTCGGAAGTAGCGCTCGAAAGCCGGTACCTCCTTCAGCAGAAGGTCCCAGGAGGGTTTGGTGATCAGCAGCAGTTCGCTGTCTTCGATGGCTTCCACATAAAACGGAGAAGGCTCTCCTGTGAGGAAGCTGTAAAGATCGGCACTCCACCAGCCCGCCAGCGAAAACTGAAGGATGTGCTCCCCACCTTTGTCGTCAACAGTAAAGGACCGCAGGAGGCCTT
>CBFGYW010000003.1:0-21345 GCA_965653085.1 uncultured Salinimicrobium sp. | reverse complement strand
CTGTAAGGGCAACTTCAGCTTCGTTCCATTCGGCAGGAAGGCCCCAGTTGTCTGTCTTCTTGTAGAAGATCACCTCCCATTCGTTCTCTTTCGGAACTGTATAGATGGCGTATTTCCCGGCGGGAAGGGTCTTTCCGGCGATGCTCACCTCGGTGTCGAAGGCAATGGTGGTATTTGCATTGGCTCCGGTGCGCCATTTTTCATTAAAGGGTACCAGGTTTCCGAAGATCTCACGCCCCCTCATCGCAGGACGGGAGTATTCCAGAGTTACATTGGTCAGCCCCACCACCTGTTCAACTTTTGAGAACGGACTTGGCTGGGGCACCTGGATCTGTGCGGAAACTGAGCCGGACAGGACCACGGCGAAGAGAAAAAGAAATATTTTTTTCATTTTTATAACTGGTTTGGTTTGGTTTGAGTCAAATATAGGAATTTAGACGGAAGTCGGGAGACGGGAGTCCGAAGATTTTTTGGGTCCCGCCGGCTGGGAATCTAAGCGGGGGCTGCAAATTGGATTTCACGTGGAAAAGTCGTTACTTGTTACAGTCTTATTCTGAATTATGAAAAATACGGTTTCTGTCTTCAGCCTGCTGTTTCTGCTGATTTTCGCTTCCTGCCAGGTAGATCTGGATGACGAAGGGGAATGTAATATTCCGGAAATTCTTCTGCTGCCAAACTCGCTGGAAGAAGTCTACGGCTGTAGTGACACCCGGTATATGGAGGTAGATCTTTCTGAAGACTATGCCCTAGTTCGCTCGCAGGAGGAATTTGAATCCCTGGTGACGGGAGAAGGCTGCAGCCCTGAGATCGACTTCACAAAATATGACCTGGTGATTGGTAAAAAGGGGCTCACCTCCGGAAATACTTCCATTGACTATGAGCTTGGCTATACCTGCAACCCGGGAGAGCTGCTGCTGCAGGTGACCTTTAACCAGAATGGGTTCACGGAAGCCCCAAACATTACCTACCACGCCCTGATCCCGAAATTGGGGGATGAGCAATACGTAACTGTGGAATTGGAAGTGAAAATGCCAATGGATTAGGGTCTCATAAAGTCTAATCAGTGTCAGAATGAGGAAGAAATATTTGTTGGCGTTGCTTTTGTTCCTTCCGGTTCTGGTTTTCTGCCAGAGTACCGCCACCTATGGCTTCAAGGGCGGACTCAGCTTTGGTAATGCCAAGGCGCAGGATTTCAATCTGGAGAACATCGACCTGGATACCAGGTTCCGCACCTCGCTGTACCTGGGTGCCTTCGTGGAATATTCCCTGGAGAACATTTCTGAAAACCTCTACACCCAGCTGGAACTGCAGTACGTGGGTTCCGGAGCCAAAATAGGTGGCACTTCCACTATTGAGGAAATAAAGTTAAGTCAGCTTAACCTTCCCTTTGTTCTGAAGTACCGAGTGGCTGAGCCGGTTATAATCACCGCAGGGATATACTGGGGCCTGCTCCTTCAGGCGGAAGAGGAATCTTCGGAAGGAAAAAACGTGGATGCCAAAGAAGACTTTGAAACTTTCGATTCCGGTCTGCTGATAGGGGCTGAAGTTCCCATCGGGGAGAATCTCTTCCTCGAACTCAGGTACAACTATGGCCTGCTGGACCTGAGAAACCTGGAGAAGACAGATAACCGGGGGAGTTATTTCAATAGGTTTATCCAGCTGGGGATAGGAATGAAACTTTAGATTAGGCAGGAATTAATTATATTTCCAATCCAATCAATACACTTTTATCTTATGAAAAAATCTCTACTCCTCTTATTGATGATCGCTTTTTCAGGCACTATGGGAAGCTGCAATTTTGAGACTGCCACATATCAGCAGGAGCTGATTGAAACCCTTTCTTCGGAATATGAAGCCGAGGAAATCCATACTAAAGTGCAGAATCAGGAACTTATCGTGACCTTTGTGAATTCTCCGCTGGAAGAACTTTCTGCGGAAGAGAAGCAGGAAATAGCGCAGGAAATAGGTGCTTTGGCACTAAGTCCTGAAAATAAACCTGAATTTACAGCGGGAAAACTGGTCTTCGAAGACAATACCGACCTGGGTGTATTATATCGTTCAGAGTCGCATTCTTTTGATATGCAGCTGGAAATACAATAGGCTAATAGCTGGGCGAGATCTTCAGATCTCGCCCCACCGGGCGCCAATCTTCAGATTGGCATACTGGGAGGAATCTGAAGATTCCCGCCCGGTTGCGCTCTGATCTGGAGATCAGGCGCAGCGGAACTGTTCACCTCCAGAGGAGGTCAATCTTTGTAGAAAACGGCCTTCCCTTCCCTACCCCCAGCTCCGGAGGAGCTGCACCTGTTACCATCAGGTTCGGCCCGTCTCGGGCCGGAATGTGAAAGAAGATTCCTTTTCTACAAATATACGGCCCTTCCAGGGCCGGAAAAACGCTTCAACCCTGAACAATCCTTTTTTACAATCCTATCGCCCAATCATCTCCCCGGGGGTCTGCGGCGCCTTCGTAGGAGCCGTCAGGACGCACCAGGATGGCGTCTACCCTTCCTATGGAGCCTCGGGGCTTCAGTTCGTGTCCGAGCTGCTGTAGCTCTTCTTTTACATCCTCTGAAAAAGCCCCGGTTTCAGTATATATTACATCAGGTTTCCATTGGGAATGGAACCTTTTCGAAGATACAGCTTCTGTCATATCCATTCCGTGATCCACTACATTTAATATGGTCTGGTAAACCGAGGTAATGATCGTAGACCCACCCGGGGTACCAACCACCATAAACAGCTTCCCGTCCTTCTCCAGAATCGTGGGTGTCATCGCGCTGAGCATCCTTTTCCCCGGCTGGATGGCGTTGGCAGCTCCTCCCAATAGCCCATAAACATTGGGCACTCCGGGTTTGCTGCTGAAGTCATCCATCTCATTGTTCAGAAGGAATCCTGCGCCTTCCACAAAAACCTTGGAGCCATAGCCCGAATTGATGGTCGTGGTCACCGAAACAGCATTGCCCTGGGCATCTACGATGGAATAATGCGTGGTTTCCTCGCTCTCCACCAGATTGTCCAGCTGAAGGGCCCGAACAGTCTCACTGTCTGTAGCTGCTGAAAGGTCTATCTGTTCTACCCTGCTTTTCAGGTATTCATCATCCAGCAGTTCCTCTGCCGGAACTTTCCAGAAGTCGGGATCCCCCAGGTGTTCGGCCCTGTCGGCATACACCCTTCGTTCCATTTCGGTCATCACGTGCACGGTTTTGGTGGATTTGGAACCGAATTCCGATAGCGGAAAATGTTCACTCATCTTCAGCAGCTGCATCAGGGCAATCCCGCCACTGCTGGGCGGCCCCATACTGTAGACTTTATATCCCCGGTATTCCCCGCTGATAGGCTCCCGCCATACGGAAACATAATTCTTCAGGTCTTCCAGGCTGATGATCCCATTCCCTGAATTCATTTCCGCAACCAGGAGTTCGGCTGTCTCCCCTTCATAGAAGCCGGCCCTGCCGTTGTCCCTGATGCGTTCCAGGGTTCGGGCCAGGTCCTTCTGCACCAGCAGGTCTCCCTCCTTCCAGGGGGTATTTTTAATTAAGGCAACAGTTTCAGGATTGCGGTTGTATTTTACAAAGTCTTCCTTTACATCATTATAGTTTTCTGCCTGCTGGGCCGTGATCTCAAATCCTTTGGCGGCAAGATCTATGGCTGGCTGGATCAGGCGGGAAAGTGGCAGGGAACCGAATTTCGCGTGCGCCTCCAGCATCCCATCCACAGAACCGGGAACACCCGAAGCTTTATGGCCGTAGAGGCTAAGTCCGTCGATCACCATCCCCTTTTCGTCCAGGTACATATCCTCGTGAGCCGCCCCGGGGGCCATTTCCCTGAAATCCAGCGTATGAACCGCGCCTTCATCTTCGCGATAGACCATGAATCCGCCTCCTCCCAGGTTTCCGGCTGCGGGATAGACCACCGCCAGGGCAAAATGTACTCCTACCATCGCATCCACAGCATTTCCGCCGTCTTTCAGGATCTCATAGCCCACCCTGGAGGCTTCCCTGTGGGCGGAGACGACCATCCCATCTTCTGCAAGGGCGGTCTTTCCGCTTTCACGGGTTTCTTCAAAGAGTTTGAAATCGGCACAGCCGGTTAGGTTCAGGGCTAGAAAACAGCAAAGGGCAATTCTGAATATGTTCTTCATGGGTTGGTGGTTGTGAAATTTAGGTATCCAAGATACAGGTTTTATTTGAAGTTGCGAGCTGCGGGAGGGTTCCCGCAGATTGCGCAGATCTCGCGGATTTTTCGCAGATTTATTGAAGTTGGTTTTCGATTAGGGAAAAGGTCTGGGGGATGGAGGTTCTGAATCTTTCATAAGTATCGGCGGAAATATTGTTCCTGCTGAAGGGCACGACCCGTACATACTCCTGGATCTCTCCATCCTGCCTTCCGTATTTGTAGTCATAGGGGAACCTGCCCTGGGCATCGGTCTTCACCTGCGGATTGGCGGTATTGGGAACACTGATATAGAATTCGCTCTCCCTCATGTCGCCTTCGGGGTTGAACAGCTGCTTCTCCTTCATATACTCGTACAGCTCCTCGGCCACATTCACGGCAGGATCCACAATGGCGATATCTGCTGCCATATAGGGTCGGTAGATGTATTCCTCGCCTGACCTGTAGTTGTACAATTCCTCCAGCACCTCCTGAATTTCCTCTGTGAGATAAGGATAGTGGGTACAGCCAAGGACGATAGCCTTGAGGGGCTGCGGATCTGCAGCCGTGCGGATCTTCTCCAGCAGGCTCACCACGTGATAGCGCACATAGTTCTCCGGCGCATTGAGCTGCAGCACCTGACAATCACCGGTGGAATCTGAATCGCAGAGCATCTTTCCGTGGTCAAAATCGAAGTTATAGATGTCCATCAGGGTTCGGTCGATTGGGAAATCAGCACTTTCAAAGGAAGGGCCGCGGTAATTGTCCCTGACTTCGGTTAGTTTGGGATTGATGAAATCCGGCTCCTCATCCACAGCTTCCGCAATCCCGTGGCCGCCCTGGTTGAAGATCTGGATCTCTCCCGTGTAGCCCAGTTCCTCCTTGAGGCGCAGCAGGGTGTTTTCGTAACCCTTGGAACTGATGGTCCCTACCGTAGCCATCACCCCTATGGAGCCGCTCTCCCCTTTTCCGAAACTGGCGAGGGTGCCTCTGGCTCCTGCATCAATGACGCCGATGATTTTAAGCTCTATACCTGTTTTCTGGATGAACTCCTCCAGGATCTCCGCACCATAGGCCGTTGCCGTGTTACAGGCTATTACGATCGATTTTACGGGCTGTTTTTCCTTCAGGGGGCCTTCGGGCCCGTCTTCGTAATATTGGTCCGATAAAAGGAACTGTGCGTCTTTCAGCACGTGTTCCACCAGCAGTTCGGTCTTGCCTTCACTGGAGTAGTTCCCATAGGGCATATTTGCCTGATCTGCCAGGTAGATGAATTTCTCTGAACTGAAGTCCGGCAGCCGGTCTCCGCCCTCTGCCCCGGTTCCGTTGTTGTACTGGTCAAACCGCACCAGCGCATCCAGCACCGTCAGCCCTCCGGTTCCCGAGTCAAAGACTCCGATAGGAAGGCTCCTGTCCATCTGCGGATATTCTTCAAAATCGATATAATAGAAGGACTCAGGTTCTTCCAGAATGGCGGTGACGATAGGCCGCTCCTTTTCCGGAACCAGGGCAGATATCACGGCTTTGTCCCTGACTTCAATTTCTATCAGGCCCGAGTATGCCCTGGAGCCGTAGAGGGCCGCTGCCATTGATCCCGTGCTGACCTTAATATCTGAAATCTTCTCCGGCTGAAGGATCTCCTGCAGGCTGGCCAGATATTCCGTGGAAGGATTGGGGTGTATCAGGAGGCTTCCTCCCGGATATTTGAGGAGGTATAGGGGCCGGTGTCGGGTTTCTGCGGAATATTCTTCTGAAATGGGCGGATTCTTTCCGTGGGGGTTGGAAGAGACGCGATAGTAGACATTGCTGTCGGAAGACAGGCGTTCCCGTAGGAGCTCCAGCTGATCCTCCAGTTCATTTTCCTGCTGAAATTCCTGGATCCAGGCTTTGTTCTGTGCTTCTGTGAGAATGGGCCGATCCGCTTCTGAAGCAAGGGCAAGGGAAGTATCCTGCGGAGTGCTTTTACACGATGAAAGGAGCAGGAACAGGCAAAAGCAGATGGGGATTCGTGATATTTTCATTTTCGCGATAAATTAAGAATCGGGGATAGCACATAACAAACCATCCTTTTTCGAGGAAACTAATATAATAAACTTATTGCCAAATTCGGATTGAAGGAAATCTTAATCAAAGGTGCACCTCCTCCGGAGGTGAGAGCTGTGGGAATCATTTTCTACAAATATGCACCTCCTCCGGAGGTGAAAAATAATGAACAGGTATTTTCTATAATTTGAGGTAAAGAATGTCCTGGAAGGGCAAAACCTTTGTAGAAAAAAAATCCCCCTGAAAAATAAGCCCCAGAGGGGCTGAACCTCTTCGCCTTAAAATGAAAAAAGGCGCCCAAATGGGCGCCTTTTCCTTAAAAAATACTTCGTAAACCTTACATCTTAACCAATGTAAGCTCCACTTCTTTTCCGTCTTTATCCAGCAACTTCACCTCATCAAAGCCCATTTTCCTGAACTGCTCAAACAGGGTGGCGGCGTCTCCTACAACCAGGTATGCCATGTTGGTTTCGTCAAGATATTCATTGGCGAGCGCCTTGTGCTGTTCCAATGTCATGGCTCCTACGATCTGCTCCTCCTTCTCGATGAACTTCGGATCCAGATCGTAAGCGCTGATCTCCTGCAGCATTCCCAGCAATGACCCCTGAGTCTCAAAACGACGGGCGTTCGACTTGATAAGGGCATTTTTGGTGAACTCCAGGTCCTCTTCGGTGATACCTTCCTTGTACTTGGCGATCTGGTCCCTGAAGATAGCTACCGACTCCCCGGTGGCGTTGGTACGTACACTTGAAGAAGCTGTAAAGGTTCCCGGAATCTTACTTCCGCTGAAACCGGAACGGGCCCCGTAGGTGTATCCTTTTTCCTCACGCAGGATCAGGTTCACGTTTCCGGAGAAAGAACCTCCCAGCTTGTAGTTCATCACCTCGGCAGGGAAGAAATCCTCGCTGGTACGTGGCATAGAGATATACCCGATGTTGATGACCGACTGCTTGGCGTTAGGCACATCCACGAAATAAAGGGAGGCCTTGTCACGGTTGTTCTCAATTGGGAATTCAGGAATGGTGACATCCTTGGCTGCCCAGTTGGCCTCCAGTCCGTCCAGGGCTGCAAGAGCTTCCTCCTGGGTAACTGCCCCAACAACGTGCATACGGCTTATTGATGGAGAGAAATTTTTGGCATAGAAATTCTTCAGGTCCTCAATGGTGATGGCCTCAACCGATTCCACGGTTCCTGAAACAGGATGCGCAAAAGGATGGTTTTCACCATAAAGCACTTTCTTATAAACCCGGTCAGCTATCACATTCGGATTGGCCTCAGACCTCTTGATACCATTGATGGTGCTGGTCTTGATCCTTTCGAATTCCTTCTCATCCCAGCGTGGCTCCAGCAGGATCTCCTGCACCAGGTCCATGGTGGCCTTGAAATTACGCTTCAGGGAATTTCCTGAAATCACGATGGATTCGTTGGTGGTGTACATATTGATGCTGGCACCAAGCAGGTCGATCTCCTCTTCCAGCTGCGCCGGAGTCTTGGTAGCAGTACCTTCCATCATAATGTCGGTCATCAGGTTGGCAACCCCATTCTTGTTCAGGTCGTCAAGCAGGTGTCCGCCTTCTATGACCATACTGAAGTTCACCAGCGGCAGCTCGTGCTGCTCGATTCCGTAAACCTCCATCTGGTTCTCCAGGTCAACGATCCAGGAATCAGGGATGTTTAATTTCGGAGTCTCTCCCATTTCAGGAGCTACGGAACGGTCAAAGGAGGAAGGGGTTTTCTGTACTTCCTGCTGCTCCTCCACTACGGCGGTTGCAACATTCTCAGTGATCTCCTCTTCCACGATCTGGGCCTTTTCTGAATTTTCAGCAATCAGGTCCACCTGTCCTTTAGGCACAAAGCTGGTAAGGATGAATGGCTTGCCTTTGATGTATTTTTCATACACCCGCATCACGTCTTCCTTGGTAACAGCCTTGATGTTCTGGATATCCTGTGAAATGAAGGCAGGATCTCCGTTAAATACGTCGTACTGGGCAAGCTGGAAGGATTTTCCAAGCACACTGCTGATTCCGTTGTAGAAGTCAGTCTCCAGTCCGGCCTTGATTCTTTCGATATCTCTTTCAGTCACCCCTTCTTTTTCGAATAAGGTGAAAGCCTCCTGAATTCCGGCCTCAACACTGTCAAGATCCACACCTGCGTTGGCAGTTACAGATATCTGGAATTTCCCGGCTATTTGGCTGGCGCTGTTATAAGCGAAAGGTTGGGAAGTAAGTTCCCTGTCCTCAACAAGAACCTTGTAAAGCGGAGCCTCTTTTCCGTCATAAAGGATCTGGCCCAGGAAATCCAGGGCGTAGGCATCTTTGGAATACTGCTCCACTGCTGGCCAAACCATATTCAGCTGTGGTGCGGTGGCGAAGTTGTCTTCGTGGTATAGTCTTTTTGTTTCGGCGAGAGTTACATTCTGAACCTCAAGCGGTGCCACTTCCTGGCGTCTCTTGATCTCCCCAAAATATTTCTCTACAAGTTTCTTGGCGTCCCCTTTTTCGAAATCCCCTGCAATAACCAGGGTAGCGTTGTTGGGCCCGTAGAAACGGTCGTAGAATTCCTTGACGTCTTCCACGGTGGCATTCTGAAGGTCTTCCAGCTCCCCGATTACCTGCCAGCTGTAAGGATGCCCTTCAGGAAAAAGGTTCTTGTCAATCACCCAGCCGGTATGTCCGTAAGGGTTATTGTCAACCCGCTGGCGCTTCTCGTTCTGCACCACTTCCTGCTGATTGGCAAAAGCGGCTTCAGTCACGGTATTGATAAGGAAGCCCATCCTGTCAGATTCCAGCCACATCACCCTTTCCAGGGCATTCTTCGGAACCACTTCATAATAGACGGTTCCATCCTGCCAGGTTCCTCCGTTAAGGGTACCCCCGGCATCCTGGATCATCTTGAAGAACTGGTCCTGCGGCACGTTCTCTGATTCCTGGAAGAGCATATGCTCAAACAGGTGGGCAAAACCGGTACGGCCCTGCTTTTCACGATTGGAACCTACCCCGTACTGGATGGCTACGGAAACGATAGGATCTGACTTGTCCTGGTGAAGAACTACGTTGAGTCCGTTTTCCAGCTCGTACTTTTCAAAGTCGATGGATAAATTACCTTCCTCGGAAGCTACCGTGTCCCCTTTATCGGCACAGGATACAGCTCCCATAAGAAGCACCGACAGCATAAAAAGCATCGGCTTGAACTTGATTTGTGTCATTGCAAATAGTTTTTGGTTAAAAGACAGTTAAATATAAGTGAAATAAAGTTAAGGTATTAGTAGCCGAAAAGATAAAACGTTACAAAATCAAAATGGATAGGCCGCCACCTGTACCACATCCGGGAAAGAGGCCCCATCTGGGTAAGTTCCTGCATTCATTTCCTATACCAAAAATTCGTAATATTGACCCCCAATCCCCAGTTTTCAATGTTCCATTTCCGCATCAACTACCTCTTTGCCACCATCCTGCTCCTCCTGGTGGAAGTCGGCATCGCCCTCTTTGTCCGTGACAGTTTTGTAAGACCATACCTGGGCGATGTGCTGGTGGTGATCCTGCTCTACTGCTTTGTGATGACCTTTCTCAACCTCCGGCCCCTGACAGCTGCCCTGGGGGTGCTTCTATTCGCATTTACGATAGAAATCCTGCAGTTTTTCGATACCGTGGAGCTGCTGGGCCTTCAGGGAAACAAAATTGCTGAAACCCTCTTGGGAAATCATTTTGACTGGAAAGATATGCTGGCCTATGTAGTGGGGGTGGCATTAATCCTCCTCTTCGACCGAAGACAAGGTTCCAGAAGGTTTCTCAGATCTGAAGGGAGAAGCAATTAAATACTCTGCACCAGCTCCACCAGCACCCCGTGTGAAGATTTTGGATGCAGAAAAGCCACGATCTTGTTGTCAGCCCCTTTCTTTGGCTCCTCACTCAGCAGGATAAAACCTTCGCCTTTCAACCTGGACATTTCGGCTTTAATGTCCTCAACCTCAAAGGCAAGATGATGTATCCCCTCTCCACTTTTCTCTATGAACTTCGCAATTGGACTAGCCTCACTGGTCGCAGCCAGCAGCTCGATCTTGCTCTCGCCCACCTTGAAGAAGGAGGTATCCACCCCCTCACTTTCCACAGTTTCGGTTTTATAATTCCTCACCCCCAGCAGGGCAGCATAGGTTTCATTCGCCGCCTCCAGATCCTTTACGGCTATCCCTATATGTTCTATTTTCGTCATCATTCAATTCTTAAGTGCTAAAAATACAGAAATTTCAGCAGGACCAATTTTGATTTTTTCCGTAACTTTAAAATTCCGGTTTCAGATCCAAAAAAAATATTCGTGAATTCGTGGCCCTCCTAAAACCTGACCGGACACTAAGGAACCCACAAACACACCCAAAGATCCCAACCGGAAATTCACTACTTTTGCAGGATGGAAGAAACGAACAGACAGAAAAAGATCGGGGGAGTGATCCAGCGGGACCTGGCCGATATATTACAGGCCCAGCTACGGGACGCAGGAGTGACGGGAATTTTGATCTCGGTATCGAAAGTGAAGGTGACCACCGACCTTTCCCAAGCCAAAGCCTACCTCAGCATCTTTCCCGCAAAGAATGCCCAGGACATACTGCAGGACCTCAACACCGTAAAACCCAAGATAAAGCACGAGGTGGCCCTGCGCACCAAAAATCAGCTGCGACGTATGCCCAACCTGGAGTTCTTCATCGACGATTCCCTGGACTATATCGAAAACATAGACCGTTCCCTGAAGGGAGAGGACAACCCCATTGTGGACCCGGACCTGCTTTCAAAAAGGAAAAAATCCTAAACCTTGAACTTCCCCTTCTACATCGCCAGGCGGTATCTCTTTTCCAAGAGCAGCAGTAATGCCATCAACATCATTACCATCATTGCAGCCATAGGTGTATTTGCGGGCGCCTTCTCCCTCTTCATCGTCCTTTCCGGCTTCACCGGACTCAAGGACTTCAGCCTCTCCTTTTCCAACCAGTTCGACCCCGACCTGAAGGTGATGCCCGAACAGGGGAAGAGTATGACGCTCTCTTCCGAAGAAAAAGGAAAACTGGCAGCGATAGAAGGCATTGAAGTCTTTTCCGAAGTCATTGAAGAAAGGGTCTTCCTGGATTTCAAGTCCAAGAACAAGATGGCCCATATCAAGGGCGTCGATGAAAAATACCTGCAGGTGAACCAGATGGACAGTGCCATCGTCTTCGGCACCTGGTTTGCCGAGATGGAAGCCCAGGTGGTGATAGGCAGCGGAATTTCCCACGACCTCTCCCTCGGGCCCTTTGTGTACACCGACCTGCTGGAGATCTACGTCCCCCGGCCCGGCACCGGACAGATAACCGACCCCCGCGATGCCTTCACCGAAAAAAAGGTGATCGTCTCCGGCGTCTATAACATCAATGAGGAACTCGACGATAAATACGTCTTCTCCTCCCTCGACTTCGCCAGGGAGCTGCTGAGCCTGGAAGAGAACCAGATCACCGGCCTGGAAGTCAGACTTTCAGCAGGCGCCGATCCCGAAGCCGTGAAGGAACAGATCCGGCAGGTGATGACCACCCCCGTCGAAATCAAGAACCGGGCGCAGCTCAACGATGCCCTGTATAAAATGCTGAATACCGAGAACCTGGCCGTGTACCTCATCTTCACCCTCGTCCTCATCATCGCCCTCTTCAACGTGGTAGGCTCCATCATTATGGTGGTGCTGGACAAACGCGAGAACATCAAGACCCTTTACAGCCTTGGCGCCACTCCAGTGCAGATCCGCAATATCTTCTTCGCCCAGGGCGTCTTTATGACCCTGCTGGGTGGCAGCATCGGACTCCTGAGTGCCGTTATCCTGGTTTACCTGCAGCTGGAATACAGCCTGGTGATGATAACTCCCACCCTGCCCTATCCCGTAGCCATTACCTCGCAGAATATGCTGGTGGTGATCCTTACCATCTCAACCCTGGGAATCATCGCGTCCTTCATTGCAGCCAGCAGAAGTAAGAAAGCCCTGGCAATTCCTTAAACCAGATTCCCAATTAAGGATCTTCCAAATAAGGTCAAACTATTCCCGCCTCAATCACAAGTTCCCGTCTTCCGAATTCAATCTTCCATCTTCCATCTTCCGTCTTCGGACTTCGGACTTCAAACTTCTACGCAAACTCAAACCCCGCAAACTCCCTTTCCACCGCATCAAACACCGCAAAAACCTCCTCGGCCCCATCGCTGGTAACCATCGTCTGGCGGTAGTCCTTGAAATGCGGAATTCCCTTGAAGTAATTGGTATAATGCCTGCGGGTTTCGAACACCCCCAGCTTCTCCCCTTTCCAATCGATGGCCATCTGTAAATGACGACGGGCAGCATCCACCCTCTCCTCCAGGGTGGGAGGTGCCATATGTTCGCCTGTTTCAAAGAAATGTTTCACCTCCCGGAAGAACCAGGGATACCCGATGCTGGCTCGGCCTATCATAGCCCCGTCCAGACCGTATTTGTCGCGCATTTCCGCCGCTTTCTCGGGCGAGTCGACATCTCCGTTGCCGAAGATGGGAATGTGCATCCTGGGGTTGTTTTTCACCTCGGCAATGGGAGCCCAGTCGGCCTCCCCCTTATACATCTGCACCCGGGTACGCCCGTGAATGGAGATCGCACTGGCCCCCACGTCCTGCAGCCTTTCAGCCACCTCCACTATCATAATGGAGTCGGCATCCCAGCCCAGGCGGGTCTTTACGGTGATGGGCAGCCTGGTGTGCTTCACCATCGCCTCCGTCAGCGAGACCATCAGGGGAATATCTTTGAGGATGCCCGCCCCGGCACCCTTGGAGACCACCTTCTTCACCGGACAGCCGAAGTTGATGTCGATGATGTCGGGCCCCGACTTCTCCACTATCTCCACCGACTGCAGCATCGAGTCGAGGTTAGCACCGAAGATCTGTATCCCCACCGGGCGTTCCTTCTCGTAGATATCCAGCTTCATCACACTCTTCGCCGCATCGCGGATGAGCCCTTCCGAAGAGATGAATTCCGTATACACCACATCGGCCCCCTGTTCCTTGCACAGCGCCCTGAAAGGCGGATCACTCACATCTTCCATCGGTGCCAGCAGCAGTGGGAACGCCCCTACCTCTATGTCTCCTATCTTTGCCAAGTTCTTCGATTTAAGGCTGCAAATTTAAGAAATAAAACGCCTGCCGCAAATAATTATGAATAAGAGGTTTAACCTTCTGAAGGCCATAAATCCTTCTCGGAAATGGCAACTCATTATAGAGAAACTTGATAATAATCAACATTATTTGCAATATTGATTTAACTTGGGGAGGCCTATCAAGGATAATCGATGCAAATAATCCTGATAATTTGGAGAATTTAAGAATTTCACAAACAATTGAAAATGAAAAAGGAAATGGAAGCAAGATATGTGTGGAAGAATAGAGCTTCTGTAACTTTTTTATTTCTATTATTTATAGGAATTAATTCCTTTGGCCAAACGAAAAAAGAAATTTACTTTTTAATAGATAAGCAAGATACGCTTATAAAAAAACAAACTGCTACTAAAGGGAATCAGGTTGAGGGATATTTAATTATAGCTGAAGCTCGAACCAAACCCTTAAAAATAACTCCAGTTGAAGAAGGAAAGGTATGGGTCCCTGAGAGTGATGATGATAACTCTATCCCTGGTCACTGGTTCCAATTCTTAAGGAAAAATGATAAATTAATTACTGAAGAAGAACTGGCCAAACTGGATGTTATTCGTGAACGAAAAGAGTTTTTAAATATGGAAAAGGTGCCTTTCGATCTTTCCGGAAAAACTTATTTTTTTATTGAACCCCAAAGCTGTAGTGATAAATACATCCTAAGGGAAGTCTTTCCTTTGGTTTTTGAATAATATTTCGACCCTACCGCGCAAATCCTTAACTCATTATAAAAATGAAATGTTTTCCTTCTAGGAGGATTGAATAAAATTAGCCAACGAAAGCGAAGGCGATGCTATTAATGCTGCTGAAACACATCCTAAAGGACAAAAATGCCCATGAAAAAATATATTCCAACAATCATTATCCTTCTTTTCTTAACCAGCTGTAAAACACCGCAGCCTGCCCTTGAGAACAGAGATTTTTATACAATGCTGAATCTGCTCTTTCAGGAACCAAAATCAGGTGAAGTCGTCATTTACCATAAGACCATAAATGAAGGCCGGGTTGCTATTAAAGACCAGATAAAGTATGAGAAATTAAACGCCAATTTCCCTGTTTCAGGGGGCAGAATTGATTTTGAAAACCTAATGACGCAGGAAGATCTGAATTTTTTAAAAGGTGAGGTTGAAGATTTGAAAGAGAGGAAAGTTAATCCTCAGTTTCTTAATTTTCCTGTCAGGTTGGTGAAGAAGAAATCCAGCAATTCCCTAATCCATTATTTTTCAGAACCTCTCTTCACCAGAGATAAGAAATTAGCCTTTATTTTTCGGAAGGCGGGTAGCGGGGGCGAGAGTTTTTCGGTTTTTGAAAAAGTTGATAGCGATTGGAAATTCTTTTGCACGGTCGTTTTATATTATGATTAAATCGGCTCAATAAGTATCCATGAAAGCAATTATTAAAACAATTCTGATTTTTATACTCTTGGTCGGCTGTAAACCAACAAAGGTGGAACTGCAGGACAAGGAGTTCTATTCTTTGTTAAATGCCCAGTATAAAAATATAAGTACAAAAGGGATTCCCATTTTTTATAAAACAATAAACACAAACCTGGGGGATATAAAAGACCGGATAACATTTGAGAAATTAAACTTCAATGTCACTTTAAGTGGGGAACGGATTGTTTTTGAAAATTTAATGACCCAAAAGGACCTGGACTACCTGAAAGGACAGATTGAGGGGCTGGGAGAGAGTCAGATCGATCCTCAACAGCTGGACTTTCCCGTACGGCTAATCAGGAAGAAGGAAGTTCCTTACACCTACCATTTTTCAGAACCTTTTTTCACCCAGAATAAGGAACTCGCCTTCATTTTCCGCGGTAAGGCCAGCGGGGGGGATAGTTTCATAGTTTTTCAGAAGAAAGGGGGGCAGTGGAGCTTTTTATGTGAGGTGGTCTTATCTATGGTTTGACGAGAATTCAGCTTAACCACTGTCATAGCTACCTTCTGAACTGCAATTAAAAATTCAAATCACTCATGAAAATATCCTTCCCTCTAATAATAAGTATTTCACTTATAATGTGTTCCTGCAAGGAAAACGATATCAGAAGAGAGGAAAATTCTTATGAGATTATTTCCGTGTTGTATAATAGAATGGCAGTTCCAATCCCTGCCCCTTTTCCTCCCCTAAAAGAAGGAATTACTGAAACAGATTCGCTGAAAATAATCCACACGGTGGAAAATATCAGAAAAAAACAAGAAAACAGAAAATATATTGTGGCTGTTGATCCGTTTTTAATCCCCGTTGATAATATTGAAATTAATACACAGGAGCTAAATCCAGAGTTAAAAAGTTTATTTTCTATGTTAACATCCATTAATGGCAAAAGAAGACTGGACATTTTGAAAATAAGGGGTGAAAGAAATGATTCGATTATTGCCTATAATGATTCTCTAACAAAAGGCAAGTGCGATTTTATAAATTTTGATAGTCGGATAAACTTTTCCAGAATTGCATTCAATGAAAACCTTACATCCGCCGCAGTAATAGGAAGTGCAAGTACCAGTTGCGTCGCCGGCGACGCCTCCTTGTATTTTTTAGAGAAAAAGAATGGTTATTGGGAAGTGATAAAAGTTATTTTACTTTCTGTGGCATAATTTAGATGTAAATCAGGATATTAGCCTTCGTCGGGAGCTATGAAACCGAGCATCCCTCTGAGACTTATTCTACAACCTCTCCCTTTCCTCTGCCTCAATACTCCTTTGATTGTCACTCAGCCTGAAATTCCCGAAGTTATACTTGAAGCCAAGCCGCACATACCGGCTTTCGGGCTGCGCCAGGAAGGAATTGTCCTGGTTGAGGTAGCGGGAAGTAAGGCGGGTGTTGGTTTTGTCGAGAATGTCTTCCAGGTGCAGGCTGAGCTCTGCCCGCTTGTCCCAGAAGGTTTTGCGCAGCCCCAGGGAGAGGGTGGTCATCGGCTCAAGCTGGTAGGAGCCCGACATCCAGTCGGAGACATAGGTGAGGCTAAGGTCCCCGGTGAAGCTGCCGTCTTTGGAGAGGGTGAAGCTGTTGCCCAGGGTGCCGTAGAAGCCGTCGACCTCGGTAGTCACCTCGGCATTGTTGCTCTCCACTGCCAGGAAGCTGTGCTCGTCGTGGAAGACAGACATATAGGTGTAGGCATACCACCAGGAAGCCAGGCTCCTGCCGTGGCTGATGTCGAGGCCGTAGGAGCTGCTTTCCAGGACATTTAAGCTCACATTGCGGAGGCTGCGGGCCTGGTTGTCCTGAAAGCCGAAAACCTCGGGCGTAGGGCCGTTATCGCGGTAATAGAGGTCGAAGAAATACTGCCCCTGGTAGGTGTAATTAAGGTTGAAATTGTCGCTGACAGCGGCCCTGAGATTCGGATTTCCGCTGTTATAGTTGAACTCGTTGAGGAAGTACCTGAAGGGGTTCAGACTCTCATACCGGGGCCTGGCTATCCTTCGGCCGTAGTCGAAGCTGAAGCTGTGGTTGTCGTTGATGGTATGCAAAAGGAAGAAGGTGGGAAAGAGGTCGAATTCCTCCACCCTGTTCACCTCTTCCATCGAGAGGGAGGTGCCTTCCCTGTCGGTGAATTCTCCCCGCAGCCCCGCCTGCAGGCTCCACTTCTCCCAGTCTTTGGAAAGGTTCAGGTAGCCGGCATAGATCTTCTCGTCGTATAGGAAATTATCTGAAAGCTGGGTATTGCGGCTGCGGTCTTCGTTGAAGTAATCTATCCCGCTTTCGGAGTCTATGATGGAAGCCTTCACTCCGGCCTCGAAGCTGGTGCTGCCCCAGGGGGTGGCGTAATCGAGCTGCCCTGTGATGATGTTGATGTCCTGGGCGGCATCGGTATAAAAGGAACTGGTGTTCTGAAATACCTGCAGCAGGTCGAAATATTCGGTAGTCACATCCTGCACCCTCTCCTGCTCATAGCGGGTGTAATGTCCCTTGGCACTTATCTGCGCCCCCTCTTCATTGAGCAGATGTTTGAACTGAAGATCTAAGGCTAAGTTTGACAGATCCTCTTCCAGTCCGCTGTTGGTGATGAAGGCGGATTTTATCTGCCGTGGGGGGTCAAACCTTTCGGTCCTGCCCACATTGTCGAAGGTCTTTCCGGGAGAGAAGAGTCCGCTGGCGGAAAGGCTGAGCGTGTTTTTGTCACTCAGGAAGTAATCCAGCATCAGGTTGGCGTTATGGGCCTTTGAGCGGGTGGTGCGGTTGAAATCGGTTTCCCAGCGCTCGATGATCCCACTGTGGTCCCGGAAGTTTATATAGCTGTCATCTTCCTTGAATTCCTTGCGGCGGCTGAAGCTGTAATTGGCGAACAGGTTCAGCTTATCGGTTTTGAGGTAGTGGCTGGTCCCGATATTGAATTTGGGATATATGGCCTGGGTGTAAGACCCGTTGATGTTTCCCTTGTAGCCGGGAGAAATGCTCTTGCTGGTAACGATGTTGAGGATGGCTCCCCCCTCGGCCTCATACCTGGCGGGAGGGTTGGTGATCACCTCTATGGATTTGATGTTTTCCCCGGAATAGCTCTCCAGCAGCTGCTGCAGTTCCGAAGCCGTGAGATGTACCTTCTTGTCGTTGATATATACCTCTATCCCCTGGTTCCTTACCTGCAGGCTCCCGTTGGAAACGATCACCATCGGGGTCTTTTTGAGGATATCCCAGGTGCTGCCGCTGGAGAGGCTGGAGTTCTCCACGTCGAACACCAGTCGGTCCACCTCCCTGTTGATGGTAGGGTTCTTTACGGTGATGGCTACTTCGCCCAGGCTGTTGGTCATCTCCTGAAGGCGCACCGGCTCCAGGGTCGCGTCTCCGGAAACTTCTATCCTCTTCAGGAAGTCCTCATAGCCCACGAAGCTCACCTTCAGCAGGTATTCGGCAGCTGCAATATTTTCGAATTCATAGGTGCCCTCTTCCGAAGTCACAGCCCCTTTGACCACTGAGGTGGAATCTTCGGCATTGAGTAGAATAACGTTGGCGAAACTTATGGGGGCGTCCTGCTGGTCGAGTACAGTACCACTGAGACGGTGTTGTGCAAAAAGGGGTGTGGAAAATAGGAATAGCAGGAAAAGTATGGGGGAACACTGATGTTTTGACATAAAATTTGGTTGGTTAACTCCAGATTATGGAAGCAAAATCAAACAAATATAGTATTTCTTCAATGACATCAAAATAAAATGCGGGATATGGCAGGGGCACTTTTATAAAAAAGCCCCTGCCACAGTTTCAACCCACCTGCCGCTGATCCTTTGCCTTCGCGGGAAATGCCTAGTTCGGCGTCTCCACCAAAGAGGCAGAAGATTTCCCCTCTATGGCATCATACAACACCTGCTGAATATTTGTCCTTGTATCCAGATCATACAACCTGTGGTTCTCCCTGGTAGGCGAAACCCGGTTGGAAAGAAACACATACAGCAGGTCCTCCTTAGGATCCATCCATACCATTATCCCCGTGAACCCGGTGTGTCCGAAACTCTCAGGACTCACCCCGGGAGCTGTATTGCGGCTCACGCCCTCCTTGTTGTAGTAAGGCTTGTCAAATCCCAACGCCCGGTGATTGGAACCGGGGAACTGTACCCTGGTGAATTCCTTCAGGGTCTCTTCCTGAAGATAGCGTTTCCCGCCATATTCACCCCCATTCAGGTACATCTGCAGCAGCTTTGCCAGGTCGTTGGCATTGCCGAAGAGTCCGGCGTGGCCTGAGACTCCGCCCAGCATTATGGCGCCCTCATCGTGTACGTCCCCGTGGATGGGCTTGTGTCTGAAATTGTAATCGTGTTCGGTTGGCACTATCTGGTTCAGCTCATATTCATCAATCGGATTGAACATAAGGGAGGTTGCGCCCAGCGGGCCGTAGAAATTCTCCTCCAGGAACTCCGGAAAGCTTTCCTCTGTCATACTCTCCACCACCCTGGGAGCCAGGATAAAGAAGAAATCGGAGTACACATATTTCTTTTCCTCACTTAGGGGGGACTTCCTGATGGCCTTTACGATCTTGTCGGGGTAATTGCGGTGCAGGAACATATTTTCGGAAACCTTTATAGGGTACCGGGCGGAGGAATCCTTCTTGAAGGTCCACCACTTATAGCTTCCATTCTTCCGAAGGGTGTTCTTCCAGAAGGGGATCCAGGGCTGGAAGCGGGCCTGGTGGGTGAGGATATCTCGGAAGTTGATGTCTTTCTTGTTGGAGCTGCCGAACTTCGGAAGATGGTCCGCCAGGGTCCCGTCAAGGTTAAATTTTCCTTCCTCATACAGCTTCATCAGGGCAGCCATCGAGGTGGAGATCTTGGTCACCGAAGCCAGGTCATACAGGTCGGTTTTCTTTACTTTTATGGTGTCGGAATAGGTATGTTCGCCATAGGCCTTATGAAAAACGACTTTCCCGTCTTTGGCAACAAGAACCTGCCCCCCGGGGGTGGCTTTGGCGTTGATGGCTTGTAGCATCAGGGAATCGATGCCACTGAAAAGTACGTCGGAATCCATCCCTACGGCTTCAGGCAGGCTGTACCCCAGTCGGATTCCTCCTTTGACTACCAGTCCGTCCCCCGATTTGAATTTCTCACCTACACTCACCGGAAGTTTTCCGTTGGCACCAATCCCTCCGAAGATAAGCTGCGGCGCCACCTGCTGGGTGAGTTCTGTGTCCTGATAGGCCACAATGAGGGCATCTGCCTCTTCAATGTTCTTCAGTTTATTCAGGACGTAGGGGTTCTTGAAGAAGACTATGATGGAGTTCTCCTGCTGTGCCACTTCAGAGATGACACCCTGCACGGCATCGGAGAATTTATTGGTGTTTCTCGGAAATTTGCTGTCGTCGTGGACTCCTCCCACTACCACATCAAACTTCTCCAGCTCTGCTTTTACTTTTGCCACCTGGGCGACAGAAGCATCCAACGGCAGCTGGAAGTGGGTGAATTTGGTGTAGAGGCTGAGGCCTTTCTGGAATTCGGTGGCTTTTGCGGCTCCAAAGGAAACGGAAGCAAACTTCACAGAGTCCAGTTTCCTTACGGGAAGCAGGTCTCCCTCATTTTTCAGGACCGTCATAGAAGCTTCCACCAGCTGGCGGTTCAACAGCTTTGCTTCGCCGGTGTTCAGATCTTCCAGGATGTTTTCAGTAGTTAATGGCTGATACTTATCCAGCCCCACCCACTGTTTTACAGCGAGGATCTTCCTCACCCGCTGGTCGATCTCCTTCTGGGTGATAAGGCCTTTCTTAATGGCTTTCTGGATCTCTGCAATGGCTTTAGGCACATCCTCGGTGAATTCCAGCAGGTCGTTCCCCGCAAGGACGGCATCCTTGTCCACCACTCCGGGGTCATTGCCATCGGTCACCCCTTTCATATTCATCGCATCGGTGACGATAAGGCCTTTATACCCCAGTTCCCCTTTCAGCAGTCCGGTGATGATGGGTTTTGAAAGCGTGGAAGGCACTCCGGTGGAGTCCAGGGCGGGGATGTCGAGGTGGGCGACCATTATCCCGCTGATGCCGGCTTCTATTATCTTTCTGAAGGGATACAGCTCCAGGGAATCCAGTCTCGCCCTCGGATGGTTGATCTGCGGCAGGGCGTAATGCGAATCGGTGTCGGTATCGCCGTGTCCCGGGAAGTGTTTTGCGGTAACCAGCAGGGATTCGGACTGCATCCCATTCATATAGGCAATGGCCTTTTCAGCCACATTGTATTTGTCCTCGCCGAAGGACCGGTAATTGATCACCGGGTTGTTGGGATTGTTGTTGACATCGACCACGGGGGCGAAGTTTCCGTGCAGGCCGGTGCGCTTTATCTGGCGGGCAACCTCCTGCCCCATTTTGTAGAGCAGGGCGTTATCCTGAATGGCTCCCAGCGCCATCTGGAAGGGATAGCTGATGGTGTTGTCCAGCCGCATTCCCAGTCCCCACTCGGCATCGATGGCTCCAAGCAGAGGCACCTCAGCAGCCTCCTGGTAACGATTCATAAGAGTCACCTGGCTGGCAGGATCTCCCTGAAAGAAGATGAGGCCGCCAATCTTCTGC
>CBFGYW010000002.1:0-21591 GCA_965653085.1 uncultured Salinimicrobium sp. | reverse complement strand
AGGAGGAGATCCAGACGGCGCTGCGCGGCGAGCTGCGTCGCTTCACCGGGGTGCGCGCCAACATCAGCGGCACCCCCACCATCTTCGGCGGGCGCGGCCAGCCGATCCAGGTGAACGTGCAGGGCCCCGAGTTTTCGGTGCTGCAGAGCTCGGCCGACCAGGTGCTGGCGGCGCTGCGCGACGTGCCGGGCGTGGCCGAGCCGCAGAGCGCGCAGGAAGACCGCATCCCGCAGCTGGAGGTGGTGGTGAAGGACGGGAAGGTCTATGTGAAGGAAGAAGAAGAAAATGATCGATTAGTTGAGAGTTGAAAATCGAGAGGACAGAGGTCAAAGGATGAGAGGTTGAGAGGACAGAGGTCAAAGACCAATGGCTGAGATTTATGTAACCAGTAAAAACCTCGCCACCCGTAACCCGCAACTAGAATTTTCAACTATTAACTCGCACCTCTAATCATAACTTATAATTTATAACTCTTAACTCATAACTCTTAACTCATAACTTAAAACAATGAGCAACTTCAGAAAATCCCAAAATGAAGCCCATCCGAACAAGACGAATACCGTAATGACGGGGATTCTCCTGCTACTGATCTTATTCGTGAGCATACAGATCTGGTTCCTGTTCGGGGCCCTTAACAATGCCCTGCAGGAGAACTTCTATTTTGCGCTGACCACCTTTATTGGTTCGCTAATACTTGCAATCTGTTCACTTTGGCTGCTTAGGTATCTTCCCGATCCTATTTTTCCGGTGAAGGAAAGCAAGCCCATTCAGGAGACAAAAAGGATAAGGGGAGCCTTCGACCTGGAAAAGCAGGAGGAGATATTTCACGAGGAAGAATGGAGGCGGGAGTCGGGAGGAGAAGGTAGACAGGAGTCCGGAGTCCGGAGTCCGAAGTCCGAAGTCGGAAGTCCGAAGTCCGAAGTCGGAAGTCCGAAGTCCGAAGTCGGAAGTCCTAAGTTGGGAGGGGGAAACCCGGAAAACGCGAACCGGAAGGATGGTGGAAGACCGAAATCTGACGAGTAAACTGAATTTTATTGCGCTATAATTTATGTTAATAGACAAATTCTCAAGGAACCACGATTATCTTAGGATCTCACTTACCGACAGCTGTAATTTCCGCTGTCAATACTGCATGCCCGATGAGAACATCGCCAGCCTGCCGAACCGGCATCTGATGCAGACGGAGGAGATCGAGACGATTGCAAAAGTATTCGTGGGACTGGGGGTGAACAAGATCCGCCTTACCGGAGGTGAACCGATGGTGCGGAAAGAGTTTTCGGAAATACTGAAGCGGCTGTCCCGGCTTCCTGTAGAGCTTACGCTGACAACCAATGCAGTGCTTGCCCATAGATACTTTCAGGACCTGAAGGCTGCGGGAGTCAAATCCATAAATGTGAGCCTTGATACCCTGGATGCTGAAACCTTCAGGACAATTACAAAGAGAGATCAGTTTAAGCAGGTCTGGGATAATATCCGGCTGCTGCTGAGGGAAGGATTCAGGGTTAAACTGAATGTAGTCGCCATTGCGGGGATCATAGAGAAGGAAATTCTGGATTTCGTGAACCTAACGCGGGAACTGCCATTGCACGTGAGGCTGATTGAATTTATGCCATTTGAGGGGAACCATTGGAAGAGTTCCGAGGTAATTACTGCAAATAAAATGCTGGAGTGGATCCGGGAGGAATACGATATCGTCAAATTAAAAGACGAACCCCACGCCACTGCCAAGAAATATAAAGCCATCGGGCACGAAGGCACCTTTGCCTTTATCACCACCATGAGTCAGCATTTCTGCGGGGACTGCAACCGGATGAGGCTTACGGCCGACGGGAAGATGAAGAACTGCCTTTTCGGAAAAGAGGAAATGGACCTGCTGGGCAGTTTCAGGAAAGGGGAAAATATCGAGCCGATGATAAGGACTTCGGTGCTTCGGAAACACGCGGTGATGGGGGGACAATTCAATGGCTCCTATGAAAAAGCAGACACTTCAACCCTGGAAAACCGCAGCATGATAAAGATAGGCGGATAATTTCTTCAGCCTTACCCTCGCTAAGGCATTAACTCTTCACAGATGATCTCAGTACAGCAGGCAAAAGAATTCCTTTCAGAAAATTGTGAAAGAGGAAAAACAGTGAAAATTTCACTTTTGGAGGCTTTAGGAGCCATCCTGGCGAAGCCTGTGCATTCTCCCATAGACGTACCAACTTTTGATAATTCAGCTATGGATGGATACGCCCTTGCCTTTGACGGGAAGGAGAACGAGTGGCAGATTGAAGGTGTTGTTCAGGCAGGAGATGGTTCAAAGTTTTCACTGAAGGCATGGCAGGCAGCGAGGATCTTTACTGGTGCCCGGGTTCCCGAGGGGGCAGATACTGTGATTCCGCAGGAACTTGTGGAGGTGAACAACGAAGGAAATAGCCTGTGCTATGACGGGGATAAAATTCAGAAAGGAAGTAATGTAAGATTGAGAGGCTCCCAGTGCAAGGAGGGTGATCTTCTTCTGGAGGCGGGAGCAAAGATCACTCCCGGAGTCATTGGCTTGCTCGCTTCGGTGGGAGTGGGCGAGGTTGAGGTTTATGCTTCCCCTTCAATAGCCTGCATTGTTACCGGAAATGAGCTGAAGGAGGTGGGGGAGGAAATCCTGGAGGGGGAGATCTATAATTCAAATGGGCCGATGCTGAAGGCTTCCCTTTGGCAGATGGGGATAAATAAAGTTGAAGTATTGCGCGCTATTGATGAAAAAGAGAAACTGCAGGAGCTTATAAATTCTTCCCTTGAAAATAATGAGGTGCTGCTGCTCAGCGGTGGGATCTCGGTAGGGGATTACGATTTCGTGAAGGAATGCCTGGAGGCAGCCGGGGTGGTGGAATTGTTCTACAAGGTAAAGCAACGGCCCGGGAAGCCCCTTTTTGCTGGAAAGAAGCAGGGAAAATGGATCTTTGCCCTTCCGGGGAATCCGGCTTCTGTTTACAGCTGTTTTGTTCAATATGTGCGGCCCTGCCTTAGATTCTGGGTGGGGCGCGAAAATGTATGGGAGCCCGATGAGGTGCTGGAACTGAAGGAGGATGTGAAGAAAAAGAAGGGATTCACCTTTTTTATGAAAGCCAGAAGAGAGGAAGGAAAAGTAAGGGTGCTGGGCGGGCAGCAGTCTTTTAATTTGTTATCTTTCAATGAAGCAGACTGCCTGGTGGAGCTGGACGAAGAGGAGGAAATAATTGAGAAGGGGACGCCTGTGAAAGTATATATTCTGCAATGGGATTAGAGGAAACAGACCTATGTTTGACGAAATAACACTATACCTGCTGATCTTCCTGCCCATTGCAGCCTTCTTTTATGCTTCTGTGGGCCACGGGGGGGCGAGCAGCTATTTAATGATTTTAGCCCTGGCCGGGTTTGCTCCCGAGGAGATCAGGCCTACAGCCCTTCTAATGAACATGGCGGTATCTCTCATCGCCTTTTTCAATCACCGCAGGTCCTGTGAATTTCCGAAGAATCTGTTCTGGCAGCTGGCTCTTTTTTCAATTCCCGCAGCCTTTATCGGGGGGCTGGTGGTGGTGGATTCCAATATTTACAGGAACATCCTGGGGTTCCTGCTCATCTTTCCGGTTCTTCAGTTCTGCGGATTTTTTCCGAAAAGCAGAAAGGTTCTTATTCAGAAGAAATCCTGGATGCCACCACTGATAGGTATAATCATCGGCTTTGCCTCAGGACTAATAGGTATAGGGGGAGGAATCATCCTTTCGCCACTGGTGCTGCTGCTGGGCTGGACCAATATCAGGCAGACCGCAGCACTTAGTGCGCTTTTCATTTTTGTCAATTCGGTTGCAGGTTATTTAGGAACAGTAGGACCTAATCTAAGCCTTGACAGCGAGCTTTGGATCGTAATCCCCCCTACCATCCTTGCAGGGCTGCTGGGAAGTTATTACGGATCCCAGAAGTTTAACGTAAGGGTGGTGCGGAATCTCCTCACCTGCGTATTAGCGGGAGCTGCCATTAAACTGATCCTGTCGTGAAAAGAGACCTGAGCATAGAGGCCTTCGTGCTGGCAGGAGGGAAGAGCAGTCGCATGGGGAGGGATAAAGGCCTTATGCCTCTTAATAAGCAGCCCATGGTTTCCCGTGTACTGAAAGTGCTGCAAGAGTTGGCACTTCCTGTAAGGATCATCGCCAATAAACCGGGATATGAATCTCTGGGCTTTGAGGTCCTGAAGGATGAGGTCCAGGAAAAGGGCCCAATGGGAGGGCTTTTTACTGCTCTCCAGCATTCCACAGCCGACCTGATCCTGCTGGTCGCCTGCGATATGCCATTGATCTCGACAGAAGCCGTTTGTATGCTGATGAATGCTGCCTCAACGGAACATATCACGGTAGCTGCGGAAGGGGAGAAACTTAATCCCCTCTTTGCGCTTTATCCCAGGGGATTAAAGAAAAAACTAAAGGATCACCTGGACAGGGGGGAACTAAAAATGGCGGATTTTATTTCAGGGAACAGGCATATATTAGTAACTTCCATCGGTGAGAAGCTGCCCTGGGCGCTTCGGAACATCAACAACGAAAATGACCTTAAAGAAGTAGAGGAGAAATGGAGGGATTTACTGTAAAGACTTTTGGAATACTGACACAGAAGCTGGGACAGCAGGAGCTGGATCTGCCTTTTTGCGAGGATACCGTACAATTGAAGCAGCAGATCTTCCAGCGGTACCCAGCTCTTCTAAATTTCAATTTTTCACTTGCTGTAGACAAAAAGCTGGTGCAGGAGCCCCAGCCGCTAACCGGGAACGAGGAGATCGCCTTGTTGCCCCCATTTTCAGGAGGATGAGCAGGTTCAGCAGACAGACTATTCTGCCTGGCTTCGGGAATGAAAGCCAGGAGAAACTTGCCAAGGCAAGGGTGCTGGTAATCGGCGCCGGGGGCCTGGGCTGCCCCATCTTACTGCACCTTGCAGCTGCCGGAGTTGGGACCCTTGGAATTGCAGACGGCGACAGCATCAGTGAATCAAATCTTAACCGACAGACACTGTTTGGGGCTCAGGATATAGGGAAGCCAAAGGCAGAGACTGCGGCAAGGAAGCTTAGAGAACAATATCCGGATATTGATTTTGATGTAATTCCTGAATTCCTCAATGGCCATAATGCTTTAGACATAATCGAAGGATTTGACCTGGTGCTTGACGGTACCGACAATTTTGGAACCAGGTACCTGATCAACGACGCCTGTGTTTTACTGCGAAAACCATTGATAATGGGCGCGATCTATCAGTACGAAGGGCAGGTAGCGGTGTTCAACACGGGCAGGGATCCCATCAATTACCGCGATATCTATCCCAACCCTCCTGGGGAGCAGGAGATACCTAACTGCGCGGAAGCAGGAGTTTTAGGGGTTTTACCTGGGATGATTGGAATCCTGCAGGCGACCGAAGCTATCAAATTACTATCCGGCGTAGGGGAGGTGCTTCAGAATAAAATGCTTTTCTATAATCTAAGGACCACCAGCTTTTTTGAACTGGAGGTAAGCCCGAATCCGTCGGTAAGAAAAAACATACCCTCAGACCGGGAAAGCTTCACAAAAAGAGACTACAGTATCCAATGTGGTGCCGTAGAAACGATTAACTGGAACAAGGCAATGGAGTGGGCCAGTCAGATTGAAAGTGCTCTTATAATTGATGTGAGAGCCCCTGGGGAGTGGCCTGAAATACAGTTTCCGGGTAGCCTCCAGATTCCAAAGCCCGAACTCGAAAAGCATCCGGAAAGGATCGCTTCAGTGGAACATCTGTTCCTGTTCTGCAGATCAGGAATAAGAAGTGCCAAAACAGCAGCTTTTCTGAAAAAGACCTTTCCGGAGAAAAAAATATTTTCCATCGAAGGCGGGATAATGGATCCGTCTTCCCCATTAAATTCAGCAGCCTATGGAGCGAAAGCCTAAGAACATCTTCCAGCAGGGAGCCATTTCCGCAGAGAAAATTGCAGCATCCATTCAGAACCACAGTTCGAAAACAGATATAGGGGCCCATTCCATCTTTCTGGGACAGGTGAGGGCCGATGAAATCGGGGGAAGCAGGGTACGGGCAATTGAATATACCGCCTATGAAGAGATGGCGCTGGAGAAGGCACACGAAATCAGGGAAGAGATCTTTCAGAAATATCCCCTTTCGTGTATGCATATCCATCACAGTCTGGGCGAGGTGAAGGCGGGGGAGATCTGTCTGTTTGTATTCACATCTTCAAAGCACCGGAAATCTGCCATCGAGGCCTGTGAGGAACTGGTGGAGCGGATCAAAAGGGAGCTGCCCATCTGGGGAAAGGAACTGCTAGAGAGCGAACAGGAGCAGTGGAAGGTCAATAATTAACATCCAGATTTAAATATGGTAAACATTACGCATAAGAATTCGACCCTGAGGAAAGCTATAGCACAGGCGGTAGTAAAAGTCTCCGATAGGGCCACTATAGAAGCTATTGAGCAGAAGCGAGTCCCTAAGGGAGATGTTTTTGAAATGTCGAAAACCGCAGGCCTGTTTGCAGCCAAGCGAACCAGCGATATGATTCCCGACTGTCATCCCCTGCCCATTGAATATACCCATATAAGCTTTGAGGTGGAGGAGCTTTCGATCATCATTAAGGTCGAGGTCCACACTATTTACAAGACGGGCGTGGAGGTGGAGGCGATGCACGCTGCTTCGGTGGTGGCACTCACCATCTATGATATGCTGAAACCTATCGACAAGGGGATAAGCATAGAGAATATAAGGCTCGTTGAAAAGAAAGGTGGGAAGACCGATTACAGGAAGGTTATTGAAGAGAACAGGATCAATGCTGCAGTGCTGGTATGTTCAGATTCCATCTCCAGAGGCGAAAAAGAAGACAGCGCCGGGAAAGCCATTATCACGAAGCTGAAGGCGTATGAGGTGGAAGTTTCCGACTATAAGATAATCCCTGATGAAAAAGAAGTCATCCAGGAGCAGGTGAGGCAGAAATGCGCTGAAGGAGTAAAACTCTTAATTCTTACCGGCGGCACCGGACTATCCCCCAGAGATGTCACTCCCGAGGCGGTACGGCCATTACTGGAAAGGCCAGTTCCAGGAATTGAGGAAGCCATCAGGGCCTATGGGCAGAGCAGGACACCTTATTCCATGTTGTCGCGGTCTGTATCTGGATTGATAGGAGAAACCCTGGTGCTCGCCCTTCCCGGGTCAACTAAAGGTGCCGAGGAATCCATGGAAGCCATTTTTCCTGCGGTGATGCATATTTTCAGGGTGCTGGCTGCTTTCAGGCACGAGTAGATTTCCTGTTACTTCAGCAGCTCATCAATCCTCACAAACCTGTAACCTTTCTCCTTCAGTTCCTCCATCAGTTCCTGCAGCAATAGGTAAAATTTATCTTCGCGCTGCGGGCCGGCGCCTATGTGTACGAGCAGGATGAATCCGTTGAGACCAGCTGGATGTGCATCTTCATAATCCATTATGCTTTCATAGATGATCCTGCTGCTCCTGTAAGCGGGCATTGAGGGAGTAGTATAATCTGCGTGGGATAAGGTGCCGTGGGTGAAGTTGATGAGTTTTAGACCTGCCTCTCGGGTCCAGGTACTTATGCTGTCATTATACCACTCGTAAGGAGGAAGAAAATATTGGGCATCTTCCTTTTTCAGCCCAAACTTTGCCATTTCCTTATAGTTATCCAGCAGGTCTCTTGTAAATTCCGTTTTATCTATTAGCAAACTGTCCCGCTTACTCCAGTCACAATAGAGCAGGTGTTTATCTGAATGAGCCCCCAGGTAATGACCTTTCTCGACAAGGGAGGCGATAAGATCTGAAAATTCATGATTCCTATAGAAGTCTCCCGTGAAGAAAAATGAGGCTTTGCTCCCCTGTTCTGTCAGGGTTTTCTGAATGACTTCGCCCCCTTCCGCGAATTCGTGCCCTGTGAAGACCAGCGCGAGCTGTTTTTCAGAAGTATCGCCCCGGGTGACTGCTCTAAGTTCGTATTCCAGGTGCTGTTGTGAATATAAATTGGTTCCGCTGCTGAAAAGGCTGAGGAGGAAAAGGAGGAAGGGAATTCTTTGATGCATCCTTATCTTAAAATTCAAATATAATGATTTGTTCCGGCTTCCTTTTTGGAAATTGAAACTCTGACAAATATCATATTTTTCTCTCTAAACCTTCCCCACCTTTGCTGCCGATTCAAGAGCTACGACGATGAACCAATCCTGCTATCACTGTGGAGATAACATCAAAACGAGGATAGAATTTGACGAAAAAGCCTTCTGCTGCAACGGCTGCAGGACCGTGTACCAGATATTTTCGGAAAATGACCTTACCTCCTATTACGAACTGCAGAAGTCTCCGGGAGCAGTGCCGCAGGAGGATCCCGGAAAGTATGACTTCCTTTCGAATAAGGAGATCGTGGAAAAGCTGCTGGAATTCCACGACGGAAAGACTCAGATCGTTTCCCTGTACATCCCTCATATACACTGCAGCTCCTGCATCTGGGTGCTGGAAAATCTTTCCAAACTGATACCCGCCGTAAATTCTTCGCAAGTAAATTTTCCGAAGAAGACCATAAGGATCACTTACAATCCTGAAGAGCTGAGTCTGCAGGAGCTGGTGAAGTTTCTGGGAAGGATAGGCTATGAACCCTACCTCAGTCTGGAAGACACTGAAGCGGGTAAAAAGCTTATCAACCGAAGCATCTACTATAAACTTGGAGTTTCCGGCTTTGCCTTCGGGAATGTGATGACCCTCTCGTTCCCTGAATATTTCGACGTGGGGGAGTTCTGGCTGGAGCAGTACAAACACCTCTTCCGTTGGCTTATGTTCGCCCTATCGCTCCCGGTGGTGTTCTATGTGGCTCAGGATTATTTCATTTCAGCTTACAAAGGTCTGCGCGCCAAAATGCTGAACATCGACGTGCCCCTGGCCCTGGGGGTGCTGGTGCTGTTCGTAAGAAGTACCCTGGAAATCATCTTCGACTGGGGCAGCGGATTTTTTGACAGCCTTACCGGGCTCCTTTTCTTCCTGACCCTTGGGAAGTTCTTTCAGCAGAAGACCTATAACTTCCTCTCCTTCGAGCGGGATTACAAATCCTATTTTCCCATCGGAGTTACCCGAATCACTCCGGAAGGGAAGGAGGAGAGCGTACACGTGAACGATATCAGGGAAGGGGACAGGCTGCTTATCAGGAATCAGGAGCTGCTGCCTGTAGACGGGATCCTGTTAACAGGGAACGCGAATATTGACTACAGTTTTGTTACCGGAGAATCTGAGGCAGTGACAAAACATTCAGGAGATAAACTCTTCGCCGGTGGTAAGCAGGTTTCAGGAATAATAGAGATGGCGGCCCTGAAGTCAGTTTCGCAGAGCTACCTCACCCAGCTGTGGAGCAACGAAGTCTTCAGCCGCAACAAGGAAACCGGATTCACAAGGCTCATCGATAATATCAGTCAGTATTTTACGGTGGTGCTGCTGCTCATAGCCTTTTCAGCGGCCGGGTACTGGATGTACTTTGACGTGAGGACCGCTGTCAATGTTTTTACTGCAGTCCTTATCATCGCCTGCCCCTGCGCCCTGGCGATGTCAACGCCTTTCACCTTGGGGAACCTGCTTAGGATCTTCGGAAACAAAAAATTCTATCTAAAGAATGCTTCGGTCATTGAGAAACTGGCCAGTGCAAACGCAGTGGTTTTTGATAAGACCGGTACCATTACTTCCGCAAAACGTACCCGCGTGGAATATGAGGGGGTACAACTCAATTCAGAAGAAGAAGCTCTGCTGAAGAACACTCTCAGGGCCTCGAACCATCCTCTGAGCCGAAGCTTGTATGAGCTGCTGGCAGAATATGAGATAATGCCCCCTGAAGACTTTGAAGAGATTCCTGGAAAAGGAATTTCAGCCTCCAGTGCTACGTCTAGAATTAAGATAGGTGCTGCAGGGTTTGTGGGTTCCCCGGGAGGCACAACGACTATGGATACTTCGGTGCATATAAGCACAAATGATGCGTACAGGGGCCGATATATTTTCAGGAACGAATATCGTGAAGGGATGGAGGAAGTGTTCCGGGAGCTGGAAAGTTCTTTCGACCTCACAATACTTTCCGGAGACAACAACGGGGAACGAGAAAGGCTGGAGAAGCTGCTTCCACAGGAAACCAGGATGTTTTTCAATCAGAAGCCGGAAGACAAGCTGCAGTATATAAAGAACCTGCAGGACAGCGGAAAACGAGCTATAATGGTGGGTGACGGACTTAATGACGCGGGGGCACTGGCCCAGAGTGAGGTTGGGATAGCTGTTTCTGAAAACGTAAACGTCTTCTCCCCGGCCTGCGATGCTATTCTGGACGCATCTCAGTTCAGCAGGCTGTATCCCTTCATTAGAGCCTCCAGGGCGGGGATAAATGTAATTAAGGTAAGTATCGTCCTTTCGTTCCTATACAACCTTGTAGGGCTTTATTTCGCGGTTACAGGGGAGCTTTCTCCTGTGATAGCTGCCATCCTGATGCCCCTGAGTTCCATCAGCATCATTGCCTTTACTACCATTTGTACGAATATCATTGGAAGAAAGCTATAGGAACGGATAAGGCCCTATTCCAGGGGTCGATCCTCATACCAGTCCTTAAAGGTTTTTTCAGTGGAATAGTCATCAGAAAGGATCTTGTACACCATTAGCAGCAGACTTGCCTGCCCTATAAGTGTCGCAAAGAAGACCCAGCTGAAGGGCAGCTGGTAAAATGCCATCAGGGCCACCAGGATCAGCAGGCTGGTTGACAGCAGGATGTAAAAGGTCATCTTCAGCTTCATGGGCTTAAGTTAGGAATTCACGGAAGGCAGTCGAGTTAAGGGAATGGTAAATTGCTGATGCTTAGCTCTTCAGGCAACTTAATCCCCGGGTGCCTCGAATTGTTTAAATTCGGCTTCTTTGGAGGTTGCTGAATACAACAGGATGAAATATATCGAGATGGGCAGCAGGGAACTCACTCCAACCAGGAGTCCAAAATATTCGCTGAAGAAGGGTAGCCCCAGCCACTGGGCCAGGCCTTTATAGAAGATCAGGGCTTCAGAAAGCAGAAATCCGGTGAAATAGATCCAGAACAGGATCTTCGGAAGCCTGAGGAGCTTAAAATGCTTCAGAAAGGCAAAGAGACAAATGCTCACAATCCCCAGGAAGACCAGGTGGAGGTATCCGATGATAAAATCGGGAAACTGGAAGGAGAGGTCAGCGAAATAGGAAATCCCGGTGGCCAGTTGCATTAAAATCTTGCCAACCATGAATATGCCAGCTATTTTCAGCAACAGTTCCACGAAGGGAGATAGCTTCAGCTTAAGCTGGGGCCACTTCCTTTTAAGGATTCTGAAGAAATACCAGAAACCCAGCAGTTGCAAGATGGCGCCCGTGCCTCCCAGGAAGTAAAAGATCATCGGTGGTTTTACCCAGAGGGCCGAAAGGAAAAGCGTGAGTACAAATCCTGCATTCACATTGTTGTAGAATTCCTGGAAGTCGCGTTTGTCGATCTTCAGTTTATACTTTTCCAACAGGTAGAACAGGATTCCGCAGAGAACGAGAATGAACCAGGCGTTGTATTGGAAATGCAGGTAGAAATAGATGGACAGCTTATACCAGATGGAGGTGTTTCCAAGAGTAGCCATCACCCCGCCAATAGCCCAGGGGCCGATGCTGGAGATGACCATGTACCACAGCGCGGTCCTGATGCATTTATAGGAATACGTATTTTTATATTCCGGCGGGATATTTTTGAAAACGAACCAGGCAAGGAAATAGGATGCGATGAGAAAGAGTGTGGAAAAGGTGATGGAAAACAGGGCGTAGCCCTGGAAGGGAAAGCTGCACAGCATTCCGACGATCGTGATATTGGTGAACCAGAAGATCCTGAGGTAGGTCCTTCTTTTATTGGTTTCCTTGAAATACAATCTGTAAATAAGGGTGGTGAGGCCAATATAGACCCAGCCCAGCAGGGCGATGTGCGAATGGGCGTGAACCACATATCTGAAATTGGCCCCGATGGGGGTGACGAAGAACATTCTAAGAAAGATGCCGAGGAATCCCACCAGAAGGAAATAGGTGAGGGCAATGTGGGCGTGCTTTTTCAGGTTGATCATACTCAAAAATAGTGATTTTTAAATCCTTTCCCATATGGGATTTTGAAGTGGTTGCATTTCCCTTGGTTGATAGCGGTAATTTTTTCCACGTCAATCTGAAGATTGACGCCCGGTGGGGCTGCGATCTGAAGATCGCGCCCGGCTATATCCATATCCATTTATACTCCATATAAGTGGAAGGACCCAAAACAAAAAAGACAGATGAAAGCTCACCTGCCTTTTTGCATTAGGCACAGCCAAAGTTAAAATTCCTACACCTTTCCTCTGGCTGCACTTCAATCAGGAATCTTAACCTCTAAGTTTCTTCTCCAGTTTCAGAGATTTAGGGAAAAGGATGTTGTTCTCCAGGTGAATGTGCTGGTGCAGATCTTCTTCAAATTCCTGAAGCTTGGCATAGAACGCCCTGTAAGTATTGCAGGCGCCCTGAGGAGGAGTGTAATTGTTGCTCAGCACCGCGATCTTCCTCATAATCTCTCCGGCTTCCTCGTGCTCAGATTCCATCATCTTTATAGGATTGTCTACTGTCCCGAAATGGGCTTCAGGCAAGGCTGCACCTTCTCTGTTGGCCTTTACCATCTTCTTGATGAACGGGAAAAGTATAAGCTCTTCCTTTTTGCAATGCGCGCTCATTTCACCTGCCACCTCGTTGAACAGTTCGTTGATCTCGTAGAGTTCGCTGTAGTGGTGTCCGTGTACCTTCTGAACCCTTTCTCCATATTGTTTTATCAGCGGAATGCTGTCGTCGATATATCTGTGGTGGATATTGATCACGTGGTCTGTAAGGAAGTCCAGTTCCCAGCTGTTGTAGTCGTTGGCGCGGGTGGTGGTGTTCTCGCAGTTGATGAGGTCATTGATAAGGTCTTCCTGGTTGGCATTTGCCTTTTCACAAGCTTTCTGAATGCTAATCCCTCCGCCACAGCAGAAGTCAATACCATACTTCTTAAAGACATGCGCAGTCCTGATGTTTTCTGTAACCAGCTCAGCTACTGTTTTTGTTTCTAAAGTATTCATAAGGCGTTATTTTGTTTTTTATTATGTGACTTATTTTCTGATACAAAAATGCGGAAGATTATATCCGCGGATTATGAGGCAAATCATATCTCGATGATTTTCAGAACAAAATCCTGAAATTTTCTGAAGATCTTCGTGAATTCCTGGCTGAACCCTAATGCAGGATCAGCAAAGGCAGCTGCCTGATAAATGGGATATGGTTGCTCTGGTGATTTCGCAATAGCTTATGGCACACGTTCAGGTTCTTGGCTGCCATCACTATCATATCCGATTTATTGTCGCTCCCAAAGATAGTTTCAGGTTGCTCCTCCCTTGAAGGGTAGTAGGTCTGGTGCAGCGGTTCATAGGGAGCAAAGAAGGACTGCAGCAGCTGCTTGTTGGTCTTCTGCTCAGGAGTGGGTTCTCCATCGGTGGTGAACAGCTCCAGGACCTTCACAGAGGCCTTCGAGCTTTTTACCACATCATAGAGAGTATTCAGCATTTTTCCTTCGTAAGGGATCTTGTAATCGGTAGGGAAGAGGATCTCTTCGGGCCTCTTATATACCGCATTTTCTGAAATTGCCAGGATGGGGCACTTCACCTTCATCATCACATCTGAAGTATTTCTGCCTATCACGGCACCCGCCTTATTGGTCGCACCCTTGGTACCCATCAGGATCAGGTCGATATTCTTCTCCAGGACCTGTGAGCGCACGGCTTCTATAAGGAAATTCGCCTTGAAGGCTATGGTGAACCTGTGCTTGGGATTGGTCTTAATGCTGTTGAGCCAGTTGAGCAGTTCATCGAACTTTTCCTGGATTCCGGGGGAGATGGTAAGGTAGGAACTGCTGAGTTTACCCAAGGGCACAGGGATGACGTGCAGCAAGTGAAAGGTGCATGGGGTTTCCCTGAAAAACTGGAGCGCATAAGCAGCTGCGTTGCGCGAGTTATGGGAAAAATCGGTCGGTAACAGGATATTCTTCATCATTCACCTTATTATACCGCAAATTTAGAGGAGAAGGGAAGGGCAAAAAATGATAAATATCAGGTTGAATGGATTTTGTGCTGCCATCAATGCTGGAAGCTCCTGCTTTACTGAATGTAGCGGGAATTAGGGCCAAATTTAAAATGAAAACGCCCGATCAATGGATCGGGCGTTCGGATATTTCATTTCTTCTGATTACTCTTTCGTTTTGATGTCAATCACCCCATTCCTGGCCTTCTTCCCATATTTGCCAGTGGCTGATTCATTTTTGAGCACATTAACGGTTAGAATATCCTCGGGGTTGATACTGTCGGGATCAAAGCTTTTATCCATTTCTTTTCCGTTGACAATATAAAGTACACCTTCTTTGGGGAAATTCATTTCATTCTCACCCGAGAATTCCATGGAGTAGCTGTCCTCTCCAATCTTAGTTACTACCACCCCGTTTGCCGAAGATTGTTCAGTAGCATTTTTGGTGACAATTACCACAGCTCCTCTCTTTCCGGCCTCTGAACCGTAAACAGAAACAGCAGCACCTCCATTCAGGACATTTATAGTTGCAATACTGTCAGTATCTATGGAATTCACATCAAATCCTTTTTGCATCACTTTTCCGTTCACTACAATTAAGGGGTCTTCCTGATAGGAATAAGAGACAGCTTTGGCGGTGGTTTGTGAAGCATTGATGTTTTCAGAATCCGGAATTATATCGGAAGAAGTCACAGAGATTTTTTTACCTGCTGTCATATAGAGAGGTTTTGTCTCACCTGTGATCCAGATATACCTCCTTAATTCGTCGTCACCCGCAGAATCCAATTCTTTAAAAGCTGCTTCGTACTCCTTAATTTCCCCATTAGGAATGAAAATTACTCCGTCCTTGGCCTTGGCGCCATACTTTTCCGTGCCCGCACCCATAAGCGTAGTGGCTTCTCCAGAAATAAGCACGACTTTTCCTTTCAGTTCCTTTGAGGTGTATTCCTTTTGGTTTATGAAGAACAGCGGTTGCTCCCCCAGGGGCGCCAAAAAGTCTGAAAGCTTGGGATCTGGGGCAGTAACCTGATCATTAAAGGCTATTTTACCTTCTTTTACTGTAACCTGGAAAGTTTTAATACCATCGGCGTCATTGAGCTTGAACCAGCCTTTTTCCTCAGGGTCCTTTTTGCTTTGCGCATGGGCCGTAATATTTGTTATTATTCCTTCAGAATTACGCTTTAGATCCTGAAAATCCAGTTTAATACCATTGGTATTGAAGAAGGACACGAGGTTCTCCAGGCTTTCATCAGTTGATTCTTTGGTTACCGTCACAGAGATGGAGGTGACATCGCTTTTGACCTGCGCTTCTGTTTTTACGTTGCAGGCCAGCATAAATACAAGAAGCAGGGGAATGATGGCCCCAAATTTCCAGTAGGAGCGGGTCGAGGTAGGTTGTTTGTTGAGCATAACGATTCGTTTTTTGATTAATGATTGATAAAAATTGTTGGCCAGTACAGGTTGATGCATTGATACGGCCAGTTTTACCAGCGTGTGCTGGTATTTTTCCCTTGGCACGGCTGTAACCGATTTTCGGTCTGCAATGAATTCCAGGTTCTGTACCAGCGCTTTTCGGTATAGCCAGCTCAGCGGATTGAACCACAGCAGGGCACAGGTGAGATTAGCCACCAGCACATCTACTGAGTGCCATTGGAACGCGTGGGTTTTTTCGTGTTCCAGAATATTCTGAAGGTCCTCTTCCGCGTGCATCTCCGGATTCAATACAATGTGGTGAAAGAAAGAGAAAGGGTTAAGACTTTTCGTTGTTTCAATGACATTAAATCCATCTTCCCTGGTTACAGTACCCCCACGGATAATCAGGGAAAGAGAAATCAGCTGAATCAGCATCCGCAGTAGGAGTCCCAGGGCAATAAGGGCGTATAGCATTCCAGCCATCTGCCACCAGTCAATTTCAATAGCTGCAGGCTGGGGCAGGTCTGAGGACCCGGTCGCCAGTGGGAGTGTATTTTCAGCAAAAGTCACCGGTATCTCCACGGTCCGGGTGATCACAATTGCGGGTAACACGGCTGCCGTAAGGATCCCCAGCAGGAGAAAGTGCCTGTTGGCCTGGAATGAGGTGTCATTGCGCAGCAGAAGCTGGTACACCCCGTAAAAAATAGAGAGGAGGGCAGCGCTTTTTAGGAGGTATAGGATCAGGTCTTCCATTATTTTTCTTTTTTCTCGATGATTTCCAGGATCTCGCGCAGTTCTGCAGCGCTTATTTTTTCTTCCTTCGCGAAGAAGGAGACCAGGTTCTTATAAGAATTGTCGAAGTAGCGTTTGGTCGTGAGGCTCATCAGCTTCTTCTTGTATTCCTCTTTGCTGACAGCCGGATAATATTGATGGGTGTTTCCGAAGGCATTGTGGGAGACGAAGCCTTTCTCCTCGAGCTTGCGAATGATGGTGGACACTGTGTTATAATGCAGGCCCGACCCAGTGAGCTCGGGCAGCACCTCCTTTACAAAAGCCTTTTCCAGCTTCCAGAGGGCCCTCATTATTTCTTCTTCCTTGTTGGTTAGTTTCTCCATAATTGCTTTAGATATCAATAATCCAAAGCTAACGAAAAAAATAGTTACTAAACTAATTTAATCGTTATTTATTTTTATATGGAGTAACAGGCCGCTGTTTTTAAGGGATCCTATGCTAAGAAATATTCTTCAGCTTCTCTACATCCAGGATCTTGATATTCCTGCCCTCGATCTCTATCAGCCCTTCCTTTTTAAAATCTGAAAGGGTGCGAATCAGACTTTCAGAAGCCATTCCCGCCACACTTGCCAGGTCGCTTCTGGAGATCCTGATGCTCTGGGTAGGGTAGCGCCGGATCTTCTGGGAGAACAGGAGGATGGTGCGGGCGGTCTTCTTGCGCACCGAGCCGTAAGCCATCTCCAGCAGCTGCTCCTTGATGCCCGAAATATTGTCCCCCAATACATCCAGCAGGTCCAGGGTGATCTTGTTGTTCTTGATAAGGATGTCCTTCAGCTCATCTTTGGTAACCGCATACAGGCGCGTCTCCTCCATTGCAGTGGCATATTCCTCATAGGGAGAATTCTTGCTGAAGGAGGTGTTTCCGAAGAAATCCCCCTCTTTATAGATCGAGGTGATAAGCTCCTTCCCGTAGTCGTCAATGCGGTGGTTTTTCACCACTCCGCGGTCCACGAGGAAGAAGTAGTTGCCCTGTTTTCCCACCTCATAGATGGTCTCGCCGGTCTTGTAGGTGTGCAGGTCATAGCCTTTCATAAACTCCCGCAGGTCGTTCAGGGTGTTTATCTTCTGATCTTCTTCCACGGAAACAGGACTCTTTCCCGACTCCTGAAGCTTCTTCAGAATGGATACCTTCGCAAGCCTGCTCTCGATAGCGCTTATGAGTTCCTCCTCCTCGAAGGGTTTGGTAAGGTAATCATCGGCCCCAAGGTCCATCCCGCGACGGATGTCCTTGTGTTCGGTCTTTGCTGAAAGGAAGATGAAGGGAATCTGCTGGGTTTCGGGCTTCTGGGCCAGGGCCTGAAGTACTCCGTAGCCATCCAGCTCGGGCATCATGATATCGCAGATTATGATGTCGGGCAGTTCCTTTTTTGCAAGTTCCACCCCTATCCTTCCATTGGCAGCGGTCACCACCTCGTAATCTGAAAGCTCAAGCAGTTCTGCGGTATTTTCCCTTACCACGGTGTCGTCTTCTATAAACAGGATCTTTTTCATTCTTTGATGATTGGCAGTTCTACAATAAAGGTGGTACCCACATTCTCCTGGCTGCTGAAGCTGATGCTTCCGCCCAGGTTCTCCAGGTGCACCTTGGCGATGTTCAGACCTATTCCAGTTCCCTGGTTCAGGAGGGCGTTTTCGGCCCTGAAGTAGCGCTCGAAAATATGTTTCTGGTCTTTTTCAGGAATCCCTATCCCCTGGTCGGTGATCTCAAATCTTATTCTGTCAGCGTCCAGCTTCACATCAAAGCTGATGAGGGAGTTCTCAGGCGAATATTTTATGGCATTGCTCAGCAGATTTGATAGCACCAGCTCCAGGATCTTCTCGTCCTGTCGCAGCATCACATCCTCCATGTTCTGGGGGTAGTTAATCTCCTGCCCGCTCTTCAGGGTGACGTTGGCGTTGTAAACCACCTCGTTGATCAGTTTGCTCAGGCTGAATTCCGTGAACTTATAATTCACCTTTCCGCTCTCCAGCCTTTCAATGGATAGGAAGTCATTGAGGATATTATCGAGATAGTGGACCTTGTTCCTGATGGTGTTGAAATGCTTCTCCCGCTTCTCCTGCTGCTCGGTGGTCTGATATTTCCCCGCCAGCATCACCGACGTCAGGATCCCGCTCAGCGGAGTCTTGAACTCGTGGGACACCAGCGAAAGGAACTTGGTCTTCAGCTCATTCAGCTCCTTTTCCTTCTGAAGGGCATTTTTGATCTTGTTCTCGGCCTCTTTCCTGCGTTTCACCTCTTCCTCCAGGTCGCTGTTCAGTTTCTGAAGTTTTTTTATACTCTCCTCCAGCTCCTGGGTGCGCACCTTGATCTTGCTCTCCAGTTCCGAATTCAGCTCCTTGATCTGTCTCTGAGTCTCCTTCCGCACCGAGATATCGATGATAAGAGACATCACGTACCGCTTCCCGTCTATCACAAAAGGATTTAGTCCCGCTTCCACAGGGATTAGCTCCCCATTCTTTTTGATCCCAAAGAGGTCACGGCCGTGCCCCATCTGTCGGGTTTCGGTGGTTTTGATAAAGGTCTTCACGTGCTGCGGGTGGGCTGCCTGGTGCTTGGAAGGGATAAGGATATTGAGGGGTTTGTTGACCAGTTCTCCTTTCTCATAGCCAAACATCACGTCGGCTGCTACATTGCTGGCAATGATGTTCTGTTCTTCATTTACTACGATGATGCCTTCAGAAGCAGCATTAAAAAGGACGTTGAACAGGTTTTGATTTTTGTCGAACATGAAAGGACTGCTGTTAGTGCGGGTGAAAGTTTATACAAATTTACACACAAGGCCAAAATTTAGACCTTGGGTTCCCAAAAATAAGGAAATTATATTATTTCAAAGTGTCTGGGAATAGGCTTCTGACTTCTGCTGAATGGAACCAAAGAGCTGCCAAAACTGTGGCTGGTTCCTACCACCTCCCAATGAAACCAGCCAGAGGAAAGCTATATACAGGCACTACACCGCTTTGCATAGCAGTCAACTGCCTGTTTAAGGCCTGGGAATAGTTTTTTAGATAGGGAGGGGGTAGGGTGACAAGGGGGCCTGGATTTAGTATAAAAAAGAATGCGATGGAAAAATTCCTCCATCGCATTCCCAATACAAACCTCTCTGATAATTAAAATTTCCATCTAACATATTCAAACATAGTCAGAGAGGCCTGCAATTATCTTTCGTTCTCCTGTTCCTGGGAGATGTAATCCTTATCGACAGGCAGAACACTATAAGCAAGTTTTGTAACTGCCATTGCGATCAACACGGCGGTGATCACAAAGAGCAGGAATTTTACCATCAGGCTGTCGTTAAGGACATTTTCATAAAAAGTGAGTAATATTTCAATAGCCAAAAAGGCAACCTGGAAACTTGCTTTCAATACCATTAACAGTCTACTATTTGATTCAAAGATACGCTGGCGATCAGCGGATGAAAAATGATTTACAGGGTTTAAATCAAATTTAACGCCAAGAATGAGGAATGGTGAAAAATAGTTAAGGAGTCCGAAGTCGGAAGTCGGAAGTCGGAAGACCGAAGTGGGAAGTGGGAAGTCGGAAGTGGGAAGTCGGAAGTGGGAAGTCCGAAGTGGGAAGTCCGAAGTGGGAAGTGGGAAGTCGGAAGGGGGAAGTCCAAAGAACGAAGAACATTTCCGCGAAGTCCGAAGTGGGAAGTGGGAAGTCGGAAGGAGGAAGTCCAAAGAACGAAGACCATTTGCGCGAAAGAAGGTGAATGTCTTCTCTCATGTACATTGATCTTTGCCAAATCAACAATTTTTCGAATTTGAAACCCATCCCCAGGTATTTTTTTTCAGCTTCTGTCTTCGGTCTCCAAACTTCGGTCTTCCTACTTCTGTCTTCGGTCTCCAAGCTTCGATCTCCAAACTTCCGTCTTCCGTCTTCCGACTTCTGTCTTCGGTCTCCAAACTTCCGTCTCCAAACTTCTGTCTTCGGTCTTCCGTCTTCCGACTTCTGTCTTCGGACTTCCGACTTCTGTCTTCGGTCTTCCGTCTTCCATCTTCTTTTTACTGAATTTTTTCTTTAAAGGCTACCATCATATTCATCAGGTTATAGCAATAGTCGTAAAAGTGGCTGAATTCCTTTTCTGTTATATAGGCTCGTCTTTTTGCTTTCAGAAGGCAAGTGACCACTTCAGCTAAAGAGCGGATGGCATATCCTATAAACTTTTTGAACTCGGCGTTAGATTGGCCAATAGAACCCTCAGAAATATTCAGAGCTATGGAATCTACAGCTCTTCTTATCTGGGAAGTGAGATTAAAAACTTCATCTTTAGGGAATTTGCGCGAAAGAAGGTGAATGTCTTCTCCCAAGTCCATTGATCTTTGCCAGATCAACAAATTTTCGAATTTGAATCCCATCCCACGTTATTTTTATTTCAACTTCGGTCTCCAAACTTCGGTCTTCCGTCTTCCGTCTTCCGTCTTCCGTCTTCAAAGCTTAAACGTGATCACAGGTCGGTTGGCGTGGTTCACCAGATCTTCGCTGATGCTGCCATTGAAGAAGTGGGCAATTCCGCTGCGGCCGTGAGTACCTATGCCTACCAAATTGGAGTCGAGTTTCTTGGCGAAATTAAGAATCCCCGATTCCACAGTCCTGTCGTTGAACACATTGAGGGTATAGTTGTCAAAATCGCAATCCTTCATAAACTCTGTCATCTGCTGTTCGGCATCTTCAGAAGATCTGAAGTTGCTGGCGGTGTTGATGTACACAAGGTGAAGCTTGGATTCAAAGAACCTCGCAAACCGGGTCACCTGCGGAAGGATCTTTCGGGCTTCCTCATCAAAATCGGTAGCAAAAACAAAGTTTCTCACCCTGAAATCGGGATGATCGTTCTTGATGACCAGCACAGGGATCTCAGAGGTGCGCACCACCTTTTCGGTGTTGGATCCTACGAACATTTCCTGAAAGCCGTTGGCGCCCTTGGAGCCCATAATAATGAGGTCGCAGTCGCACTCTTTCGAGGTTTCCATGATCCCTTCAAAGGCTGCGTGGAACTGTACTTTCTCGTGTACCGTAATTCCTTGCAGGTAAGGCTGAGCCATGATTTCGGCAAAGCGTTTGTGAGCCAGTTTCATGAAGAACAGGGCTTCGGGAAGGTCGTTGCTGCGGCTGCCCATAACAGGGTCAACCAGGTCCAGGGGGAGTTCCAGCATGTGTAGCAGGTAGATTTCACTGTCGTGTTTTCGGGCAAACTGGGCGGCAAGTTTCAGGGCGTTTTCTGCCTGTTCAGAAAAATCCGTGGGAACCAGGATTCGTTTCATAATGGGGATGTAATTAGG
>CBFGYW010000001.1:0-24822 GCA_965653085.1 uncultured Salinimicrobium sp. | reverse complement strand
ATCACTCAGTACGGCGGAAAGAAGATTATTCTCGGAGCTGATGTTCACGGGCGGAATCTCGCAGTGAACGGCTGGACGGAAGCTTCAGAAAAGGAGCTGTTCCCCTTTGTGGAGGACTACCTGAAAAAGGGGATCGAATATGTTATCTGTACTGATATTTCAAAAGACGGAATGCTGGAAGGCCCTTCTTTGGAGCTGTATCAGGAGATGCGGGAACAGCTGCAGGGCCTGCAGCTTATAGCCTCGGGCGGGATAACCGGGATGGACGAACTCTACCAGCTTTCGGAAATGGGCTGCGAGGGCGCCATCATAGGGAAGGCGATCTATGAAGGACGGATAAGCCTGAAACAACTCGAACAATTTATTACGGAATAACCCAAAGACAAAAGACAATTATGCTGGCAAAAAGAATCATTCCCTGCCTGGACATCCTGAACGGAAGGACCGTCAAAGGTGTCAATTTCCTGCAGCTCCGCGATGCCGGAGACCCGGTGGCCCTGGCAGAGCTTTATTCCCGGTCGGGAGCAGATGAACTGGTCTTCCTCGACATCACCGCCACCGAAGAGAAGCGCAAAACTCTGGTGGAGCTGGTAAAAAGAGTTGCCGCCAGCATCAATATTCCTTTTACAGTGGGAGGGGGCATCTCTTCAGTTGAAGATGTGAGCCTGCTGCTGCACAGTGGAGCCGATAAAGTTTCCGTGAATTCTTCCGCAGTGCGCACACCCGGGCTTATAGACAAACTGGCCTCCCGATTTGGCAGTCAGTGCGTCACCGTAGCCATCGACGCCCGACAGGTAGATGGGGAGTGGCTGGTGCATTTGGTGGGAGGGAAACAGCCAACAGAACTAAATCTATATGACTGGGCCCGCGAAGTGGAGTCCAGAGGAGCCGGAGAAATTCTCTTTACCTCCATGGACCACGACGGAACAAAAAAGGGTTTCGCCAACAAAGCCCTGGCAAAGCTTGCCGAAGAGGTCAACATCCCCATTATAGCTTCCGGGGGTGCGGGGGAGATCAAGCATTTCTGCGATGCCTTCAGCCTCGGAAAAGCCGATGCAGCCCTGGCAGCAAGCGTTTTTCATTTTAAGGAGATCGAAATTCAGGACCTTAAACTGGAGATGAAACGGCAGGGGATTCCTGTGAGGGTTTAGGAAGAATCAATAAAAATCAACTACTAAAACAACAGAATATGGATTTCAATAAAAACAGCGATGGTTTGCTTCCGGCAATAATTCAGGACGCCCAGACAAGGAACGTATTGATGCTAGGATATATGAATGAAGAAGCCTACCGGAAGACGCTGGAAACAAAAAAGGTGACCTTCTTCAGCCGAAGTCGAAAGCGCCTGTGGACTAAAGGCGAAGAAAGTGGCAATTTTCTAAACCTCGTCAGCATCACCCCCGATTGTGACGAAGACACCTTCCTGGTACTGGCAAGGCCACAGGGCCCGACCTGCCACAAGGGAACCGATACCTGCTGGGGAGAGAGAAACAAGTCCTCTTTTGGGTTCCTTTCCCGGCTCGAGGAGATCATCGCGACAAGAAAAGATTCAGCACCCCTTGAAGGCAGCTATATATCTTCCCTTTTCCAGAAGGGCATCAATAAAATTGCCCAGAAAGTAGGAGAGGAGGCGGTGGAGGTTGTGATAGAGGCCAAGGACGATAACCCGAAGTTATTCCTTGACGAGAGTGCAGATCTGCTGTTTCATTACCTCATCCTGCTCCAGGCAAAGGGGTATACCCTGGAAGATGTGGTGGAGGTGCTTGAAGGGCGACACTCCAGAGTCTGAAGACGCCGAAATGTGGAAAGGTTCAGGGAACCTCAGCGGTTAAAAAGAAAACCAGTCCAGATTACTCCTTCCATTCCTTCTCATTTCCCGGCTCCTTATCACCACATTGGTTATCGGGTTATTCTTGGTTTCGCTGTTGTGTAAGCCATTATTGGTAAAAACCCTGGTATTGGTCTCTTTATTGTTCATGGTATTTCTGTTTATAGGTTGTTCCTGCTTTGTCTGGTTCCTGTTCTTTTTCAAGAATCAATTACCGGGCTAAGATATACAGGTAAATATTTAATATTTAACCAATTGGCATAACATTAAAATACTCTCTTTAGGTTTTCTTAAAATGAGATCCCTTTTTAATTTTAAATAAAAACAGGAAGCCGTCTTCATTCACTATGAGACGGCTTCTTTACACGATCATCACCAGCTATGGCCGGGACTTTGGCAGAAAAAATCTAAGAATCTAAAACCTATATCCTAGCCCAATCTGCAGAGTATTAATTCTGGCTTTGGGATTTCCGGGATTGTTATTGTCAGCAGCGCTTACTCTGTTGGTAACTTCCAGTGCATAGCGGGCCTCAAGGAAAAGATTTGAGGAGATATCCAATCCGGCTCCGAAACTAATATCTACTCCCAATGCATCCATTGATCCACCAACCTCATCCAGGACAATAGCAAGCTGCGGCCCAGCCTGAAGATAGGCGGTTGAAATTCCAGGATAGTATTTAGCCATAAATGGAAAATACAACATGCTCAGGTTTTCTATACTTGCATAGTTTAATCCTGGCTGCAGATGAAAACTTTCAGAAATGGAAACATCTGCCAGAACCCCCGCATAGAATCCAGAAGCGTTTTCCCAGTCGGTTGCTCCGTGATATTCAGATTTACCACCCAGATTTATATAGCCCGCTGTAAGGCCGAAGGAAGTTTGTGCAATAGCTGCTGTTGATAGTGAAAGGGCAGCAAGAAAAAAGATAAAGCTTTTCATTTGTTTTATATGTCAGTTGAGGTGGCCAAGCTACTGAAAAAAGAATCGGGAAAAAACATTCGGGAACTGAAATCGGAGTGGTCTCTTTCAGCACCCCACCGCCTCTGTTCCCTATCTCCTCCCTACCTCCTCCGGTAATAACAGGGAATTGACAGGCGACTAACAGGCACCTCACCCGCAAAATGGGCCTGTGAGCTCCCTGTTAGTAACTGGTAAATCCCCTTTCAGTTATGGAGGGGGTAGGGCGGGAAATGGAGAATAAAGGTTCCTGGTAGGCTATCGCTGCATAAAGGGAGCCTGGCCAATTTGGAGATTGGTACCTGGAAGGACGAGATCTGAAGATCTTGCCCGGCCTTGGACCATTGGGATTGCACTCGTTATGTAACGACAAAATGCGACCTGTACCACGTTCGGGTAAGAAATCTCGTCCTCCTGCAAAGTAATTCTAGGGATAGATAATTATCCTGCTCTTGTCAAAAAAGTGCTTTTCCAGCTTTGCCGGAATGGTTGGCAGAACATTATTGTAGGAGGGGCAGCCTTTCTTCGAGGAAATAAGGATGAGGATATCATCAGCCTTCACTTCTCTCCCAAGAATCAGGAAGTCGTGCCAATCGTCAAAATGCTTATAGGTTACCGGCGCATCAAGTTTCAGTTTCTTGAGATTTCCGGTTATGGCCTCTTCTGTGGCCGTGGTGCAATGAACCATCATAGGCAGGCTGAGCTCTTTTGACAGCAGGACCAACTTCTTAAGCCATAATTCGAAATTGGGCTCCAGTTCTGCATTGGGTGGTACTACTGCGAAAAGTCTCTTGTGAAGGGCCAGGGGCCTGCTGAAATGGGTTACCAGGGCAGTCTTGCTGACCATCTTGATGATTCGCTCCATCTTCTTTCCTATCAGCTTGTCCATCAGTCCGCGGTCTGTTGGCCATCCCAGGATAACCAGGTCGGCGATCACTTCCTTGGAGGTCCGGGCGATTCCCTGGGCAATGTTCTGGTCAATTGTAGTAAGGATATTGACCTTGGTCTCGGAAGCGGAAGCCTGTTTTACGAAGTCTTCCAGTTTGCCTTTTGCCCTGGCGATATTGATCTCGGCCTCTTCGTTGTTGGGCACCACAGTGACAATGGACACAGGGCTTTCAGAAGATTTATCCTTGATGAGGATGGCGAATTCCAACAGTTTGTCGAAATTGATGATGTTGGCGATGGGCAGCAGGATACTTTCGTTTTTAAACATTCCCGATTTCTGAATCTCTTCTTTGTTTGCAGATTCAGATTCCTGAACAAGTTTCTGGGCAGCGCGTTCGGTGGCAATGGAGGCAACGATCGATGTTACCAGTATCAGGATGATGGTGCCATTCAGAATATTCTCGTCTATGATACCGGCATTATAACCTACAATAATTACCGCAAGAGTCGCGGCAGCGTGGCCGGTGCTCAGTCCGAAGATCACCTTCCGCTGGGCAGCGGAATATTTGAATACCAGCTGGGTAAACCAGGAAGCTCCCCATTTCCCTGTTATTGCCACCAAGGTAAGGGCCCCGGCCACAATGAGGGCAGTTGGCCCACTGAAGATCACACTCAGGTCCACCAGCATACCTACGCTTATCAGGAAGAAAGGGATGAATAGTGAATTTCCTATGAATTCGATCCTGTTCATCAGAGCTGATGAATGCGGGATAAGCCGGTTGAGTGTAAGTCCGGCAAGGAAGGCCCCAATGATGGGTTCCACCCCTGCCAGTTCAGCAAGGAAGGCGGCCATAAATACCACCGTGAGGACAAAAATATAATGCGAGTGTTTCTCCTTTTCCATTTTCTTGAAGAACCATTTAGCTATGCGGGGCACCAGGAAGAAGATGATGGCCGAAAAGATGGCAAGGGAAATACCCAGGCGCTGCCAGAATGCGGCATTCAGGGTCCCTTCGTGATTTCCCATAATGACTGCGAGGATTATCAGTACGGCAGTGTCAGTAATAATGGTTCCCCCAACCGTTATTGCCACGGCCTCATTCTTGGAAACCTTCAGCCTGCTTACAATTGGATATGACAGCAGGGTGTGGGTGGCAAACATACTGGCGGTAAGGAAGCTGGCGTTGAAGCCGTAACCCAGCAGATAATAACATACGGGGAAGCCAAGTGCGAGGGGAATGATGAAGGTAAAGAATCCGAAAAGGAAGGATTTGTTCCGATTTGCCTTGAACTGGTTCATGTCCAGCTCGAGTCCGGCGATGAACATTATATACAGGAGGCCAATGGTGGAAAACAGGTCTACTGCCGCATTGTTCTCTACCCAGTTTAAGCCGTAGGGTCCAATAGCCACCCCTGAAATTATGAGTACAATAATCCCCGGAATATTGAGTCGGCGCAGGAGAATGGGGGATACCAGAATGATAAGGAGTATCAGGGAGAATACCAGTACCGGATTGTTAAAAGGGGTTTGGAATTCGTGGATGATATGGTCTATAACTTCATTCATAAAGAACTGTTTTTGGGTTTAATCCCGGTTAGGTTTTATTGAAAACTTGTGCGGCTTCCCTTTCCCCGCGCGTGTAATTTTCAGGAGTATCCTGAGCTTAAAGCCGAAGAATTGTTATATTTTTGGGCTAAATTACAATTTTCGACTAAACATTGATGTTCTGCAGCCCGGGTTCATTAAAATTTTTTAGTTAATAATAATATAATTATTGAGCTTGTGCAGAAGCAATTGACAGGGCTTTTATAATTTGCAACTACATGAAACTGTATCCTATAGAGGCGGGAAATTTTAAACTTGACGGAGGGGCAATGTTCGGAGTTGTGCCGAAATCCATCTGGAACAAGACCAACCCTGCCGACGCCAACAACATGATCGATATTGCCGCCCGCTGCCTGCTGGTGGAGGAGGGCGAGCGCCGTATCCTTATCGATACCGGAATGGGCGACAAACAGAATGCGAAATTCTTCAGCTATTACTACCAGTGGGGGGACCATTCCATCGATAAATCCCTGGAACAGTACGGTTTCCATCGCGATGATATCACAGATGTTTTTATGACGCACCTGCACTTTGACCACTGCGGCGGAAGTGTGGGCTGGAATAAGGAGAGGACAGGCTATGAACCGGTTTTCCGGAATGCCCGCTTCTGGACAAACAAGGAGCATTGGGAATGGGCTATTCATCCCAATGCCCGGGAAAAGGCCTCCTTCCTGAAGGAAAACATCCTGCCAATGCAGGAGAGCGGCCAGCTGCAGTTCGTGGAACGGCAGGGGGGAGATTTTCAGGAAACTTCGGAGCTTGGCTTCGGAATCCTTTTTGTGGATGGGCATACCGATAAGCAGATGATCCCACACATCAGGATCAATGGGAAGACCCTGGTCTTTATGGCCGACCTTCTTCCCACCGCCGGGCATATTCCGTTGCCTTATGTGATGGGATACGATACCAGGCCGCTGCTCACCCTTCCGGAGAAACAGAAATTCCTCACAAGGGCCGCAAAGGAAGACTTTCTGCTTTTTCTGGAGCACGACGCTCACAACCAGATAATCAGCGTCCAGGAGACCGAAAAAGGGGTCAGACTGGATCAGGTATATACTTTTGACGAACTATTTAATTAATCATCCTATGAAAATTCCATTCCTTAGAACAGGATTATTTACCGCCCTTGCGGTAACCCTGGCCGGTTGTGGCAGCTCTGTGCCCGCCATCGTTTCAACTCCGATAGAAAATATTGACCAGATGCCCCTCAAGGTGACCGATCTCACCGAGGAGGAACTGCGTACCTGGCCTATGGCCGACCTTGCCACCGATACCATTCCTGGTATGAGTATCGAGAAGGCCTACAAAGAAATCATCAAAGGCCACGAGGGCAAGACTGTGATCGTGGGGGTTGTAGACAGTGGGGTGGACATTGAGCACGAAGACCTTGACGGGGTGATCTGGACCAACGAAGATGAGATTCCCAACAACAACAAGGATGACGATAATAACGGCTATGTCGATGACATCCACGGCTGGAACTTCCTGGGAGATGCCGTGCATGAGAATCTGGAATTCGTAAGAATCTATAAAAGGCTGAAGCCGAAATTCGATGGGGTGCCTACGTCCTCAATCAAACCTGAAGACCAGGAGGAGTTCGAGGCTTACATGGAGGCCAAGGCCGAATACGACAAGCAGTATAACGAGGCGCTGGGCGTGAAGAACCAGTACGAGGGCATCCGCCAGCAGCTGATAACCTCTCACCAGGCGGTTTCTAAAGCGTTGGGAAAAGAAGATTATTCCGCTGAAGAACTGGCGGCTTTGGAGCCTACGACTCCGGAAATGCAGCAGCACAAGGCTTTCCTGAGCCAGGTAATGGCAGGAGTGGGTGGAAGTATTCCCGAAGCCCTCGACCAGTTGCAGGAGGCCATCGACTATTATTCAGGAAGGCTGGAATATCATTTCAACCTCAACTATGATGGAAGAGCAATAGTAGGGGATGATCCTGATGACCTATCTGATACCGATTACGGAAACAATGATGTCACCGGGCCTTCTGCAGACAAGGAAGACATTAAACACGGGACCCACGTGGCCGGAATCATTGCCGCAGAAAGAGACAACAACCTTGGAATAAAAGGGGTTGCAAACAATGTGGAGATCATGGCCCTGCGCGCTGTGCCTGATGGCGATGAATATGACAAGGATATCGCCCTCGCCATAAGGTACGCGGTGGATAACGGGGCAAAGGTGATAAACACCAGCTTCGGAAAATATTTCTCCACCCATCCCGAGTGGGTTATAGACGCCATTGAATATGCTGCTGACCACGACGTGCTGATTGTAAACGCGGCCGGGAATGAAGGTATAGATCTTGATCAGGACAACGTATACCCAAATGATCAGTTTGTGGAAGCTCCTAAAGAGGTGGCGGATAATTTCCTGACAGTAGGTGCCTTAAATTACGTTTATGGGTCGGATATGATTGCCAGTTTCTCCAACTACGGGCATACCAATGTTGATGTATTTGCCCCTGGGACACAGATCTGGTCCACCACTCCCAACAACGAGTACGAATTCCTTCAGGGAACCTCAATGGCTGCTCCAGCCGTTGCAGGTATCGGTGCCGTGATAAGGTCTTTCTATCCAAAACTTACCGCCAGTCAGGTGAAACATATCATCATGGACAGCGGTCTTTCCAGCAGTGCCACCGTGGTCATTGGCGGAGATCCTTCGAATACAGAAAAGTTTGCCACTCTTTCCACTTCAGGAAATATGGCCAATTTGTATAACGCCCTTATATTAGCCGATAAAGTTTCAAAACAGTAATTATGAAGAAATTGATTTTCCCCCTGGCCTTTTTAACCACCCTGGGTGTGGCCGCCCAAACCGACCCCTGCTACTGGCAGCAGCAGGTGGACTATGACATGAATATCGACATGGACGTCGAAACCTTTAAATACAGCGGAGAGCAGGAGCTGGTGTACACCAATAATTCTCCCGATACGCTGAAGCAGGTCTTCTACCATCTGTACTTCAACGCCTTTCAGCCTGGAAGTGATATGGATATGAGACTTCAGAGTATTGCCGATCCTGATGGCCGGATGGTAAATAACCTGGGCACCAGGGAAGAGCCGGAATTCCAAAGCAGGATAAGTTTACTTAAACCCGATCAAATAGGTTATATTAAGGTCCAATCCCTTACCCAGGACGGGAAGCCCGTAGAATACACCGAAGCCGGGACAGTTCTGGAGGTAGAACTTTCTTCTCCCCTTGCTCCGGGAGCTTCGACCACCCTTGAAATGGAATTCGAGGGCCAGGTACCTGAGCAGATCCGTCGTTCCGGAAGGAACAACGCCGACGGGGTTGCCCTGTCGATGACCCAGTGGTATCCCAAGCTTGCGGAATACGATTTCGAAGGCTGGCACGCCCATCCATATATAGCCAGGGAATTCCACGGCGTTTGGGGCGATTTCAGCGTGAAAATCAACATAGACAAGAATTATATCCTCGGAGGTACGGGAGTGCTTAAAAACGCCTCAGAAATTGGTTATGGCTATGAAGAGGAAGGCACTAAAGTAAAACGCAAGAAAGGAGACAAGCTTACCTGGCATTTCGAAGCTGAAATGGTGCACGATTTCGCCTGGGCTGCCGACCCTGAATACATCCACGACAAGCTGGAAACTGAGAGCGGAGTTACCCTTCATTTCCTTTACAAGGATGATCCTAAGGTAAAGGCGAACTGGAAGGCCATTCAGCCGAAGACTGCTGAGGTGCTCGAATTCTTCAATGAAAACATTGGACCTTATCCCTGGCCACAATATTCTGTAATTCAAGGAGGAGACGGCGGAATGGAATACGCCATGGCCACCCTTATCACCGGCGGCGAAGACCTCGACGGGCTATGGGGAACTACAGTTCATGAGTTTGCACACTCCTGGTTCCAGCAGCTGCTGGCTACCAATGAAAGTCAGCACCCTTGGATGGACGAAGGATTCACTTCCTTTATCTCGGCAGTGGCACATAACGAAATGTCTGAAAATCCGGTGGAGAATCCTTTCAAAGGAAGCTATAGGGGATACACCTGGCTTGCAACTTCTGGCGTTGAGCAGCCAATGAGCACGCACGCCGACCGGTATACCTTCAACAGGGCATATTCCATCGCCGCTTATACCAAGGGGGCCGTTTTCCTTAGTCAGCTGAGGTATCTTATCGGCAAGGAGAACCTGAGAGAGACCCTGAAACGCTATTATGACATCTGGAAGTTCAAGCACCCGACGCCAAATGATTTCATCAGGGTAGCCGAAAAGGTTTCGGGCGCTGAGCTTAGCTGGTACCTCAATGACTGGGTTCGTACAACCAACACCATTGACTACGCGGTGAAATCGGTGGAAGACAGTGAGGGTGCTGCGGAAGTAACGCTTGAGAGGATCGGGTTGATGCCGATGCCTATAGAGCTGAGCGTAACCTATAATGATGGCTCAGCAGAGAGGATATATATCCCGCTGCGACTTATGCGCTGGGAGAAACCTTTTGAAGGAGAAAATGTAAAGGAACTGGAGGACTGGAGTTGGGCTGCGCCCACTTACAGCTTTAGCCTGGGGAAAGCCAAGAGCGAGGTGAAGAGTATTGTGATCGATGAGGTTGGGCTGATGGCTGATGTTAACCGGGAGAACAATGTTTACGGGGAGGTTGCTGAATAAAGAGAGCAGATATCTTTGACGTATTGAAACGCCCTTAGGGGCGTTTCTTTTTTTGTCCTGTTGTGTGAGGACATGTCGAGATATGTCCGCCCTTTGAATCCTTCCAACTCTCAGCGTGAAGCCTCTGTCTGCTTTGATTTTATGAAGAACTGCTCATACAGGAACTGCAGGAAATAATAGCTGCTCTTTATGCCCGAATATCCCAGCACCTTCCTGTATACCGAATAGTTATACTTCAGCATCTCGATCTTATTTCCTGAAATTGAATTTTTCCGCACCCGGTACTGGGCCAGGACTTCTTCAATTCCCATAGCCCCTCCGGCCTTTTCAATGGCCTGGATCCACAGGGCCCAGTCCTGCCGTTTCCGGATGGGCGGGCAGTAGATCTTCCCAAGGCTGCGGGCGTGGTACATTCCAGTAAGATTACCCACGTAATTCGCCTTCAGGATCTTTTTCGGACTCAGTCTCTTCAATGCCCTCACCACGACGTTCAGGGATTCACTCTGTTCATCGATCAGCTCATAGCTGGAATAACTCACCTGCAGCTTGTATTTCTGCATAAACTCAAGCTGTTTCTGAAGCTTGAAAGGCAGCCAGATGTCATCGGCATCAAGAAAGCAGATGTAATCGCCTTCGGAAGCTTTGATCCCGATATTCCTGGCAAAGCCGGCACCCTGGTTTGTTGGCAGGCGTACTGGCTTCAGCCGGGGATCCATCTTCTGGAAACGCTGCGCGATTTCGAAGCTGTTGTCCCCCGAGGCATCATCAATAATCAGCAGTTCCCAATGGGGGTAAGTCTGAGCCTGGATAGACCTGATGCTTTCAGCCAGAAAGGCGCAGACATTATGGGCAGGCATAACAATTGACACCAGAGGGTTACCGGCAATATGCTGTTCTTCTGAAAACATTCGAAGCAGGAATAATTCCCCCGAAGTTACACTTTTATATGTTTCGAAAAATCCTTGTGTTCACTTCGGTTCAGTTCCTCTTCGCTCAGGCTTCTGAAGTAGTCGTAGGTCTTTTTCATCCCCTCTTCCCGAGAAACCTTCGGTTCCCAGTCAAGGATCTCCCTTGCTTTGGTGATATTGGGCTGCCGCTGCAGGGGATCATCGGCCGGAAGGGGTTTGTAGATTATTTTCTGGGTGGTGCCGGTGAGTTTAATGATCTCTTCAGCAAAATCCCTGATAGTGATCTCGTGCGGGTTTCCAATGTTGACCGGGTTGGAATAGTCGCTGAGAAGTAGTCTGTAAATTCCATCTATCTGGTCATCGACATAGCAGAAGGAACGGGTTTGGGATCCATCGCCAAATACGGTGAGGTCTTCACCCCTAAGGGCCTGGCCGATAAATGCGGGGATCACTCTTCCATCGTTCAGGCGCATTCTGGGGCCGTAGGTGTTGAAGATCCTGACAATCCGGGTTTCGAGGCCGTGGTAGCGATGGTAGGCCATGGTAATGGATTCCTGAAATCTTTTGGCCTCATCGTATACTCCGCGGGGTCCGATGGTATTCACGTTTCCGTAGTATTCCTCGGTCTGCGGATGCACCAGCGGGTCGCCATATACTTCGGAAGTGGAAGCGATAAGGATGCGGGCCTTTTTTTCTTTTGCAAGACCCAACAGGTTATGGGTGCCCAGGGATCCGACCTTCAGCGTCTGGATGGGGATTTTGAGATAATCAATGGGGCTGGCAGGCGATGCGAAATGGAGGATATAATCCAGCTGCCCTGCCACGTGAACATAAGTGCTGACATCGTGGTGGTAAAATTCAAAGTTTTCAAGTTTGAACAAATGCTCTATATTCCGTAGGTCTCCGGTGATGAGGTTGTCCATTCCAATTACGTGATAGCCTTCTGAAATGAATTTGTCGCAAAGGTGTGACCCTAAAAAGCCAGCGGCTCCGGTGATCAGTATTCTTTTTCCCATTCTCGTTTTATTTTCAGGTGAAAAATAACCAATTTTTGGCACATCATGCTGGCTCCACCCAGTGAGGCCCCTTTTATTAACGTAACTTTCTGATTTCCCAGCGGCTTAATTTCATACCTTTTTATTCCAAAAAATCAAATTAGTGCCATGAAGTTTTTAAACCAATCCATATACCCGGGACTAAATCCCAATGTAAGTGATACTGAACGAGTACTTTCAGCCTTTGCGGGCTCCTATGCCTTGTTCAGGGCGACAAAAAGCAGGAATGCGCTGCCGGAGATCCTGCTCGGGAGCTATCTGCTTTTCCGGGGGGTTACGGGTTACTGTTCCGTTTACAATGCCATAGGAAAAACCAAGCCCGACAACCGAAGCAGGAATGTGAATATCCAGGTATCGCTGAAGGTGGATAAGTCCAGGGAAGAGGTTTATGAGTTCTGGAGAAAGCTTGAAAACCTGCCGCTGTTCATGGAACATCTGGAAATGGTAAACAGCATTGATGAGAAGACCTCTGTCTGGGAAGCGAGAATGCCGGGAGGCGTTGGCAACCTTCGCTGGCGCAGTGAGATCGTGAAGGAGCGGCCTTATGAATTGCTGGGGTGGCAGTCCCTTTCAGGTTCGGAGGTTGAAAATGCGGGAAAAGTGGAATTCAGGGACGCAGAGGATGGCGGGACCGAGCTGCATGTGGTGATCACCTATCACGCGCCGCTGGGAATTGCGGGGGAGGGTGTTGCGAGGTTGATAAACCCTTATTTCCACAAGGTGGTGGAAAACGATATCAGGAATTTCAAGAAATATATTGAAACGCATAATACCTCGGCAAGGGATATTGGCCCGAACAAAGGGAAATTTCTGATTTAATCGAATCTAAATATTCCGGTGTAATATAGGTTAAACCCTATTTTCTATTCACGAGCCTTGTCAGACTTTCCTTCCACGGAAGGATCTCCTGCCCAAAGGCTTTGATGGCTTTATCTTTTGAAAGGACGCTGTATTCCGGCCTTTTTGCCACGGTGACAAAACTGTTGTTCTCGTTGAGATTTATCTTTCCGGAATGGCCTGTAAGGTTCAGGATCTCTGCGGCAAAATCGTACCAGGTAGCTTCACCAAGGTTGCTGAAATGGTAAATGCCATAGGCCGTACTTCCGTCGCTAATGAGCTGGAGCACAAACTGTGCGAGATCATAAGCATTGGTGGGAGTACCCAATTGTTCAGTAGTTATATTCAGGTCCTCTCCCGCTTCGGCTTTTCTGCGGATGGTGTTATAGAAATTATGTCCGATATCTGAATACAGCCAGGAGGTGCGGAAAATAAAATACTCTTCCATTTCCTGCTTTATACATTCCTCTCCCATCAGTTTTGAACCTCCGTACACATTGATGGGATTGGTTTCATCTTCCTCAGAGTAACCTGCCTTTTTTCCTCCGTCGAAGACATAATCGGTGGAAAAATGGATTAGAGTAACGCCGTTGTCCCTGCATGCTTTCGCCAGGTGCTTCACGCCGTCAGCGTTCACGTGGAAAGCCATCTCCCTGTGCGTCTCGGCCTGTTCCACGTTGGTGTAGGCGGCACAGTTGATGCAGTAATCGAACCCGTGCTTCCTGAGATATATATTCATCACGGGGGTGAGGGTGAGGTCGAACATCTCAGAAGTGGCAAAGACAAACTCCAGATCTGGAAAGCCCTCCGCCTGCTTTTGAAAACATTGCCCCAGCTGCCCTCCGGCTCCGGTTACCAGCACCTTCTTCATTGGAATCGTTCTTTAAAAGTCGGCAGGGACGCATCTTTTTTAGAAAGGATGATCTCGGCCTTCGGAAAATTCCAGTTCACCGCAAGGGTGGGATCGTTCCAGATGATTCCGCCTTCTGCTTCCCGGTTATAATACTTGTCGCATTTATAGGAGAAAATGGAGCTCTCAGACAGCGTTAAAAAGCCGTGGGCGAAACCGGCGGGTACGAATAGCTGCAGATTGTTTTCCGCGCTTAAAACCACCTTAAAATTCATTTTATAGGTGGGTGAGCCCGGCCGAAGATCCACTACCACATCCAGTACCTCCCCGAGAACAGATCGCACGAGCTTTGCCTGCGCATATTCCCCCCTCTGGAAATGGAACCCCCGCAATACGCCCCTGCTGGAGACCGACTGGTTGTCCTGCACGAAATCAATGTGCAGGCCTGTGGCCTTTTCAAATATTTCTTTATTGTAACTCTCGAAAAAACTGCCTCTTTGGTCCTCAAAAACAGAGGGTTTTATAAGAAAGCAATCTTTTAGTGGTGTCTGTTCTATCTCTAACATTAATCCAGTTGTAATAAGTATTCCCCATAGCCGCTTTTCAGCAATGGCTGCGCGATCCGGGAAAGCTGTTCTTTATCAATATATCCCATCTTGTAGGCCGTCTCTTCAATGGCGCCTATTTTCATTCCCTGCCTCTCTTCTATCACCTGCACGAACTGGGAAGCCTGCATCAGCGAATTGAAAGTACCGGTATCCAGCCAGGCCGTTCCCTTATCGAGTATCCTCACATGAAGTCTGCCCCGCCTAAGGTATTCATTGTTGACATCGGTGATTTCGAGCTCTCCTCTTCTGGAAGGTAAAATATTTCTGGCAATTTCAACCACAGCATTATCATAAAAATAAATGCCTGGGACAGCAAACCGCGATTTTGGATGCTGAGGTTTTTCTTCAATGGAAGTCACTTTTCCTTCAGAATCAAAATCCACCACGCCGTAGCGTTCGGGGTCCTGTACGTGGTAGGCGTAAATGATCCCGCCCTCAGGGTCGCTGTTCTTCTGAAGAAGCAGGTCGAGTCCGGAGCCATAGAAGATATTGTCTCCCAGGATGAGGGCCACTTTTTCTGATCCGATGAAATCAGCTCCAATAATGAAGGCCTCGGCCAGCCCTTTGGGCTCGTGCTGTACGGCATAGCTGAAGCTGCAGCCGTATTTTTTCTCCATTGCCCAGCAGGTCCTGGAAGAGGGGGAGGTCCTTTGGGGTTGAGATGATCAGAATTTCGCGGATACCGGCAGACATAAGGGTAGACAAGGGATAATAGATCATCGGTTTGTCGTACACGGGCATCAGCTGTTTGCTTACCGCGAGGGTCAAAGGGTGCAGCCTTGTTCCCGATCCTCCTGCCAGAATTATTCCTTTCATGCTGTTGGTTTTTTTCCCGCAGATTGCGCAGATCTCGCAGATTTTTCCGCAGATATTAAAATTCTTTTAGGCATTGTTATATTTCTGCAGATACCACTTTACAGTTTTTTCTATTCCACTCTCAAAGTTCTCCTCTGCCTTCCAGCCGAGTTTGTTTTCTATTTTGCTGGCATCAATAGCGTACCGCTTATCGTGCCCCGGCCTGTCTTTCACGTATGTTATGAGTTCTGTGTACGACTGGCCATTCTGTCGTGGCTGCAATTCATCGAGGAGTTCACTTATTTTCTGCGCAATATAAATGTTCCTCCGCTCATTCCTTCCGCCGATATTGTAGGTTTCTCCCAGCTTTCCTTTCTCAAGAACAAGATGTATTCCCCGGCAGTGGTCGGTAACGTACAACCAGTCCCTCACGTTTTTACCATCGCCATAGATTGGGATAGGTTGCTCTTTTAGGGCTGTTCTTATTATAGTTGGAATCAGTTTTTCATCGTGCTGATGCGGGCCGTAATTATTGGAGCAGTTGGTTGTCAACACCGGCAGTCCATAGGTGTGGAAATAACTCCGGACCAGAAAATCGGAAGCTGCCTTGGAAGCTGAATACGGACTGTTGGGGGCATAGGGAGTTTCTTCGGTAAAGAGTCCTTCCTCTCCCAGGGTGCCATACACCTCGTCGGTGGAAATGTGAAGAAACCTTGCCTCTGCAAACTCCTCCTTCAGGTGGAATGGACCTTCCATCCATAGCTGGTATGCATTCTGAAGCAGGTTGAAGGTTCCGGTAATATTTGTTTCCACGAAGGCAGCAGGATTCAGGATGGAATTGTCCACATGGGATTCCGCAGCGAAATTGATCACCTTCTTAAATTTATACCTGTCGAAGAGATCCCTGATCAGCCGCTTGTCGCAGATATCCCCCTGAAGAAAAGTATAGTTAGCAGAATTGGAAACTTCTACATTATCAAGATTCCCCGCATAGGTGAGGTTGTCTAGATTTACAATATGCGCCGAATCTTCCTTCACATAGAGGTTGACGTAGTTGGAGCCTATAAAGCCTGCACCCCCGGTGACCAGGATATATTCTTTTTTATCTTTCATTGCAATTATGCCTTTTGTTCAAAAATCTGTTCCAGGATCTTCCTGGTGATCAAATAGGTTGGTTTCACTCCCGTTGTCCCAAGTCCTCCCGAGGCCAGGGTGCTTCCGGTTTCCAGGGGATTATCAGAGGCGTAATAAGCATATCGCACTTTCACTTCTTCCCTGATGTTCCCACGCAGCTTGGAAGCCGCCTGAATGGCTTTCTGGTAATGCGCCCCTTCCATCTCCAGCCCTACCACGTTCCAGGTGGATTCGTGAAAGAATTTAAGGATATCCTTGTTCTGAAGGGAAGTCCCCAATACAGTAATCATGGTACCGTCGCATACGTGTATGCCGTGGCCGTCGAGATCTTTTTTTGTAAGCTCGTTTTTGAAGGGATAATTATCTGCAGTGCCCTCAAATAAGTGAGCTGATGGGATCATGATATCCCCTTTGCCCCCAACAAGAATCCCGGCTTTCCCCATTATGGAAATGGAACCGATGTTCATGTGGATCTTCCCCTGTTCCGTCTGGAACGGTTTCAGCATTTCATCCATCGTTTCATAAGCCTGCTCTCCAAATGCATAATCCATCACCATGAGGACAGGTTTTTCTGAATCATCAAGGCCTTCCGGCAGTTTTATCTTGGATTCAGCATCACTGAATTTCGCGGTATCAAAGATCTGCACGTCGATATTGGCCCCGCTGCTATCCTCAATAAAGGTCATCCCTTCCTCAACTGCCAGCTTCATCACCTTTATCCTTAGATTCCCGTTGGCACTGTTGCTCAGGTCTTCATATATTTTTGAAATGTCTTTGGCTTCCAGCTCTTCCTTCAAGGCTTTAGGAGCAAACAGGGTGTTCATTACGCTGTGCATATTTGCACTAATGATGTGCAGCGGACGAGATAGCAGATTCTCTTTCAGAAGGACCTCCTTGATCTTGTTTGCCCAAACCTCTCCGTGGATATGGTGGCCCAGACGCTCCCGAAGGACAGGGCTGAAGGTTATGATCCTTTTTTTGTTTTTCAGGGTTTCTTCCATAGCCAGTTTTCCCAGCCAGTAAATGATGTGAAGGAAACGCTCATTGTTGTCGGGGATGCTGAATAAGGGATAAATGGAACGAACCTCGTGGAAGGTCCTTCCCAGGATATTTGCCGTATGGGTCAGGGCGACTTCCCTTTCGGCCTGGGTGAGGTCGTCTTTTTTAAGTACCGCCTTCTCCAGTTTCTCCCAGTCCCGTGTAACTCCACCTTCTTCATTGATGATAACCCTGCGCATGATCTTGTGCGATTCTATGAACAGGAAGGTGAGGTGGGTAAGGATATCATAGATTTCCGATCTTCCCCGGGTAATCTCGATATTCATCTGTTCCTCGTCAATTCGGTAACAGTTTCTTCTTCTTTTTGGTGGGACAATGGGTTTAAAATGAGAATTCCCGTAGCCCTCATCGCTGGTAAGGTTGATGAAGCGGCATTCTTCCAATCCAATCGGAAGGCGGTCGATCACGTACAGCAATCCGTTAAGCTCCACTTTCTCTTCGGCGATGGACCCATAGATCTCAGGCCGAAGGATCAGGAGCGATTCCCGAAGAGTCTCTCCTGAGACCCCCATTGGTTTATAAAATCCTCTGTTGAAGAGGTGGCGCATCGTGATATACATTCGTTCTATGGCGTTAGAACTTTCCTGTGCCCGCGTGCGGCCCTGCAATTTAAAGTCACTCATGTTTTAAAGATACATTTTTTATAGTTTCTCCAAGACATCGGCAATTTTCCTGTCGTTGGATAAACGTGGTAATTTGTTCTGGCCTCCCAGTTTCCCAATACTTTTCATATAATTCTGAAAGGCATCGCGGGCAACGGGGGTTATTTTCAGGGGCTGCAGCACCTTTCCGTTTATCAGGTCCCAATAATAGGAATTCTGCTTTTGAAGGGATTCATCCAGGGCTGTGGCAAAAGCTATCATGTCCCGGGGCTCCTGTTCAAACTCTATGAACCACTCGTGATAGGGCAGTTCGGCATTTTCAGGAGTTATCTGGGGAGCTACAGTGAATTCTGATATCTGAATATCAGTTCCCGCGATGGCTTCCTGCATGGCCTGTTCAACTTCCTTGGCAATCACGTGTTCCCCGAAAGCGGAGATGAAATGCTTGATTCTTCCGGATACAATGAGCTTATAGGGCTTCAAGGAAGTAAACTGAATCGTATCGCCGAGGTTGTATGCCCATAAGCCGGCATTGGTGGAGATGATCATCACGTAATTGGTGTTCAACTCCACTTCTCCTATAGTCAGCCGTCGGTGGTTCTCATTGAAGAACTCATCAGCCTTTATAAATTCATAGAAGATACCCGCATCCAGAAGCAGCAGCATGCCTTTGTCTTTCTGCTTATCCTGATAGGCGAAAAATCCCTCGGATGCAGGGAAAAGCTCAATGCTGTCGACCTTTCTGCCTATCAGGCTCTCGAATTTGGCGCGATAGGGTTCAAAGTTCACGCCTCCGTAAATGAAGAGGTTGAAATCTGGAAACAGTTCTCCCACCTTTTTACCGGTCTTTTTCTGAAGTCTTTCAAAGTACATCTGTACCCAGGAGGGAATTCCACTTATGACTGTCATGTTTTCGGAATGGGTCTCTTCGACCACGGCGTCTACCTTGGTTTCCCAGTCTTCGATACAGTTTGTCTCCCAACTCGGCATTCTGTTCCTTTGCAGGTATCCCGGCACGTAATGGGCTGCAATTCCTGAAAGCCGCCCAAGCTTTATTCCGTTCTTCTCTTCCAGTTCCGGACTCCCCTGAAGGAAGATCATCTTTCCATCCACAAATTCAGCTTTACCGGTATCGGCGATATAGCATAGGATGGCATTTCGGGCAGCTGAAATATGGTAGGGCATCGACTCCTTCGTTAGAGGGATATATTTGGCTCCGCTGGTAGTTCCTGAGGTTTTGGCAAAATAGATCGGTTTCCCAGGCCACAGAATATCAGGTTTTCCCTTTACAACAAGATCCACATAAGGTTTCAGCTCCTCGTAATCCCGCACCGGTACATTGTTTGCGAAATCTTCAGGGGACGAAATTCTGTCAAAACCATGATCTTTTCCGAACCTGGTATTTGTGGCCCTGGAAATAAGCTCAGCAAAGACCTTCTGTTGAGTTTCAACAGGTCTTGAAGCCCAGGAGTCTGTTTTCCTTCGTATATATCCTGCAAAGATTTTTGCAGCAATGGATTTTAATGACATTCCTTCTTATTCAAAATCTATAAATTCTGTAGGATTCAAAGGCTGACCTTCGCTCCACAGTTCAAAATGCAGGTGGGGGCCGGTAGTGAATTCCCCCGTAGAACCCGAGGTTGCGATGACCTCTCCTTTTCTCACCTTTTCGCCCTGTTCCTTGGTAAGGCTGGAATTGTGTTTATAGATGGAAAGCAGGCCATAGCTGTGTTCCAGGATAATAACGTTTCCGGTTTCTGCAGTCCATTCTGCAAAGATCACGGTCCCTTCAGAAACTGCCTTTACCGGAGCGTTATTGGAGGTAACTATGTCCACGCCGAAATGCCTTTCCTTCAGGTCATAACCTTCAGAAATTGGCCCTTTTACAGGGGGGAAGAGGGCGTAATTCGCCTTATTTGTGGCTGTTTCCAGTATATTGTACTTATCCTCCTGCACTACCATTTCACGTAAAAGTGAATCCTCTCTGGATGGCCGCAGGTCAATGTCTTCATCAAGGGACTGCTGGGCGGCAATAACAGAATCCCTGTTGAAGTTCACAGTATTTACATCACCTGCCAACACCTTTTTAATCGAATTGTAATACTGGTTATTGAGCTCGACTACCATTTGCAGGGAATCGGCCCTGTAAGCCAGTTCAGCAGCCCTCTGTTTAAGCGCAGTGGAAGAATATCCAGGGATGTATTCCCTCAATCCTGTAAAAGCGATGAGAATGGTAGTTGCCACTATAAGAAAAATGGCAGCAAGGCTCACCGCAACGAAGACGTTCAGGCGGGTAAGTTTAAACGAAAGCCTTTCTTCAAAAGTATCTTCATTCAGGACGATAAGCCGGTACTTATGCAACAGCTTTTTGGCAAATTTCTTTTTTTCCTTTTTCTCGTTTTCCATTTGTTGAAGCTACTCGGGGCAAAGATATGGTAAAGATAATTTTAAACTTTTATTCTCCACAGAAACCTTAGATTTAAAGTTTTATTGCTACCTTTGGGCCATAAATTCAATTGTTATGAGCGCACTTTTTTTACCCCTACAGATTGGAGCACCTCAGATAATTCTGATTGTTATTGTTATTCTTCTGTTGTTCGGAGGAAGAAAAATTCCAGAATTGATGAGAGGATTGGGAAGTGGTATTAAAGAATTCAAGGATGCTTCAAAAGACGATGTAACAGCACCTTCCAAAGCTGAAGAAGACAAAAGCAAACTTTAGTTATTTTATTTTATAATATTAGTAAGGGCTATCTGAAAAGACAGCCCTTTTTTTATGCGCTCTCTCGACCTTACATTTATGCTGCCGGCCCTAACGTTAAAATAATCCTAACGGGGGTTTTCCCCTATTCTTAAACTTTTCGGAAAGTATAACTTTGGAAAAGAAGGTAATTAATATTGCTCTCCCCTACCTCACCTTCTGTTCTGCCCCCACAGATTTACGGTTAAGAAATTATAAACCATTCTAAATATTTATTAACCTAAATTCTTAACACAATGAAACATTTAAAATCAGGTATGGCTTATATCTGCCTACTTGCACTTTTGTTCACCTCCTGTACCAAAGAAGAGGATGCTCCTGGTACTGCCGACAAAGCTTCTTTGTCTTTTTCCACCCTATTAAATGACTTTGCCAAAGGCAACTCTGCCTTGAAGCAGGCGCTTGATGATCTGCCTGAATGTTCAGATGCAACTCCAGCCTTTGTACAGGTTGTGCTCACTGGAACCGAAAACGTTGGAACCACAGAAGATCCCCTGGTGGTAAGCGTCAATCCCACTCCGGGAAATTATGATGACGATGATGAGCTGGAATATTTTACCGATGAATCAGCTCAATTGGAACTGGAACCAGGGAATTACACTCTGGAATACTTTGCAGTCTGGGATGGAGATCCAGATGATGCGGGTTCAAACATGATCTGGATAGCTCCACATGAAGATGGAAGCGTTGCAAATCTTGTAGCGGATGCTCTACCTATGAATTTCGACCTGGCAGCGGGAGCCAAGAAGTATGTTGACGTCGGAGTAATCTGTTTCGACAACCGGTTTGTCAATGAATATGGGTATCTGTTCTTCGATATTGAGGAAATACAGGCCATCGAGTTCTGTGTATTTGGAAACTTCTGTCCTCCTGGCGGAAGGCATTTCCCTGCAGCTTATACTGTAATGGTCTGGACCACTGAAGGGGGCGATCTAATTGATTCCGGTACAGCTGTGGTAGCTTTGGATGATAATGGAGATTACGCCGCCAGCCCTGTATGCCTGATGCTGCCTGATACGGATGGAACAGACACCTATTACGGAGAAATCACTCTACTTGACTCAGACGCTTATGGAAATGTAGAAGAAAGAGTCATCAGAGCAGGAACCTTTACTGATCTTGAAGTCAGAAGCTTCTTTGATGGAGAAAACAACCTCGAATACTATCATTTCAGAGAAGGATGTGAGGGTGACGATGATCCGCCAATCCTCGATGACCCTTCTGATGATGTGACCATGTACAAAGCCTGCCTTACAGAGATCAATGATTCCGATGCATTGGCATTTGCGTATCTGGAAATGGAAGGGAACAGCCTGAGGACACATGTCTTTGGATTTAACCTTGAAGCTGAAAAGGTTCACATGCAGCACATTCACGGATTAGAGGATAAGACAGCCAATGCTACCTGTCCACCCGAAAGCGCTGCTGGAGATGATGGAATCATTTCTTTAACCGAAGGCATACCTTATTATGGTCAGGTAAAGTTAGCCCTTACAGACGAATCAGGGGATTATCCCGAGGCTGATGGCTGGGGCATGACAGAATATCACAGGACCTTTACCCTTGGATCTGATGGCATTATAACCGCAGATGATCTGGGACCTTTGGAAAACAGGACAGTAGTTATGCACGGAATGACTCTGGGAGAAGGATATGACATGACCGTTCCGGTAGCCTGTGCCGAAATAATTAAAGTGAATTGAACATAGATCTTAAACAGATTTGCAACGGGAGAATTATTAAGTTTATAAAGTTCATATATAGAAAACAGGTTTGATCCCCGAGGTGATTATAAGGTCTTTAAAAGGAAAACTGCCCATTCATGGCAGTTTTCTTTTTTTATTTTCGGATGTGGTTTTTATAGTTGGGGAGGAAGATGAAGAGTATCATCATCTGTCACGTTAAATTCAGAAGCTAAAAGTCGAACAGGTCCCCTAAAAAGGAGTCCTTTTTCTTCTTTTTGTAAAAATCATTATCGCGGTAGTTATTGTCATAGGACCTCGATGGATTATTGCTGTTTTTACTGTATTTATCTGAAGGAGTTCCCTGTTGAGTACTACGCTCAATGATCTTATCCAGCTCTCCACGATCCAGCCATACGCCACGGCATTCGGGGCAATAATCTATTTCTACCCCCTGACGGTCGCTCATCATGAGGTTAACGTTACAATTTGGACATTTCATGATAATGGTTTTAAGGTTCTCAATTTCTCAAATATACAGCTTTCAGAAGGAAGTATTGTAAGGCAGAAGAAGTGAGGTCTTACTAAATAAAGATTTTTAGGACTGGTTTCTTAAAGGAGCGACTCAAACTGCTTTAGCTTCCCTCTTTTGTTCCTGGCAAGTGTGGTAACGTGTTTAAAATTTATCTCCAGGCCTTCCTCCAGATAAGTCGCCATCGCCCTTTCTATATCCTTCAGCTTTTCAGGAGGCAAGGGGGTTTCTGAAACGTAAATCACCATAAAACTCGTCGGTTCAGTCTGCTGGACAATAAATTCCTTGACCCTGCCGTCATTTTCTATGATGCTCTTCGTCACGTAATAGAATGTGAGCCCCGGCACGACTTTTCCGCTGGGGAGATATGCCACATCGTTGGTACGGCCCAGTAGCTTTTTCAGGACAGGCTTCTTTAAGGTGCTTTCGGATGAAAGGCTTCCGGTATCACCAATATCGTAACGAATGAAAGGATGCGCCTTGTTATACAGCGAGGTAATGATGATTCGGCCTTCCTGCCCGTGGGGAAGGATCCTTCCCTCTTCATCGACGATCTCCACATACATGGTCTCTGAATTGAAGATCCATTCACTGTTGCGGTTTTCAAACGCCAGCAGGCCGAGTTCGCTGGCGCCGTATTCATTGACCACGGGAATGCCGAACTGCGTCTCCAGCAGGATCTTGTCTTCCTCAAAGAACATCTCGCTGGTTACGATACAGAGTTTAAGGCTGGGGCAGATATCGGTAAGCACCAGCCCCCTTTTCTGAAGGAACTTTGCGAAGAGAACAATGGAACTGGTGTACCCGTTGATATAATCGAAATTCTTCCTTCTGAAATCCACCAGAAAGTTCTCCATCTTTTCCTCATTCAGGTTGAAGATAGGAAACCTGTAGCGGTAGCCCATTTTGTCCTTGATCCGTTCCTTGTAATATCCGAATTTATCCAGCGGAATACCATAAAACCGGGCCTGTACCGATTTGTTGAGGTCGATCCCAAACCATTTGTATCGGTCGATGAATTCTGCCCAGGTGAGGGCGTGGCAGAAGCGGTCCTTGGCAAAAATGAAGGGATGGCCGCTGGAACCGGAGGTCTTGCTTATGTATACCGATTTAGGTGAAAAAACATTGGAAATGCGCTCCTCCAGAGGCCGCTGGAGATCAGATTTCAGCATAATTGGAACATCTTTCCATTCCTTCGGACTCTCGCCTCCGCAAAACTGCTCATAATACGGATTGTTTTCAAAGTGGTGTTGCACTATTTCCCGCTTTTTCTGCTCCACATAAGCAGGGTAGTCCGCATCAGGGATTTTCTGTATCTCCCGCAAAGCCTTCTGGGCCTTTTTAATGGGAAATCTGTTTAATTGTAGGGAGAGGCTAAACCAGTTCAACAGCGCTTATTATTGTTATTTTATCCCAAATTAATTGGTGCTTCAATTTACAAACATTTACTTTTGACACAAGAATTATAACAATTTCTACTATGAATATTTTGATATTGGGTTCCGGCGGAAGGGAACACACTTTTGCTCATCAGATATCCAGAAGCAAAAGCTGCGGAAAACTCTTTGTAGCACCCGGAAATGCAGGAACCTCAAAAATCGCCGAAAATGTTCCTCTCTCTGTCACCGATTTTGATGCTATTAAGGCACTGGTGCTGAAGGAATCGGTGGAAATGCTCATAGTAGGACCCGAAGATCCCCTGGTTCACGGAATTCAGGATTTCTTTGCCGGTGATGATCAGCTGAAACACGTATCCGTCATAGGGCCTTCAAAACGCGGAGCATTACTGGAAGGAAGCAAGGAAAGGGCAAAGCAGTTCATGGCTATGCACAACATCCCTACTGCTGCCTACGAATGTTTTACAGCAAAAAGCGTTGAGGCGGGAAAATCCTTTCTTGAAAGCCTTAAGCCACCTTACGTCCTGAAAGCCGATGGCCTGGCAGCCGGAAAAGGGGTTCTGATACTTCAGGACCTTGAGGAAGCCAAAGAGGAACTCGAAAAGATGCTCACTCACAAGAAATTCGGTGAGGCAAGCTCAAAAGTCGTGATCGAGGAATTTCTTGACGGAATTGAGCT